>NZ_DAOTWH010000131.1:0-5865 GCF_034435895.1 Chloroflexus sp. | reverse complement strand
CGGTGCGGGCGGCGGCGCTGCGCTGGCTGGCGGCGCTGCCATTGCCGGCCATGCTCGCATTCACGGCCTTGATCCCCTCGGCGGAAAGCCAATGGATCGCGCTGGCTCAGCTTGGGGTGAGCGTGCTTTATGCGCTTGCGCTGACGCTGCTCATTCGCCGGCCAGTGCAGTGGGGATGGACGCCGGTTGTCGCGAGTGTGGGGTTGCTGGCGGCGTTGCCGTGGCTGGCGATTGGCGCCCCCGGTTCGTGGCTCGAGGTGGCGGTGGCTTTATTACAGGGAGTGGTGGTAGGTTGGGCCGGCGGGCAGTTGCTGGCATGGCAACCGCCGCAAAGCTGGCAGCGTACCGGTGTATCAACCGGGGTGTGGTTGGCCGAAGGCGCGGCGCTTAGTCTGCTGTTGTTAATCCTGAGCCGGGCGCTGGGGCCGAATAGCGCGCCATTGCTCTTTCTGTTCGCGGCGCCAGCGGGTGGTTGGTTGTGGCTAGCGTTGGGCCGGCAGGCTAGTCTGAATGCTGCCGCGCCGCTCTCGGCCAGCTTTGGCCTGTTCTTCTTTGGGTTGCCGTTGGTGCTGACTGATCCTGATGCGCTAGTAACGTTGTTGCTCTTCAGCGGTTTTCCCGAAGGGTTTCATCTGGCGCTACTAGCTGCAATCGGGCAAGCACTGCTAGCCTTGCTGGTAACGCCGCTGGCCCTGTTTGGCACTGACCGGCGAGTCCATGCTGCGGGGGCCGGGTTGGCGACAGTGGCTGGGTTGGCGTTGCTGATCGGCGGGGGCCGGGCCGCGCCGGCTGGTGATCGCGTGTTCGTCGTTTTGCGTGATCAGGCTGATGTGAGCGCATTAGCGACGATCGCTGATTACGATCAGCGGCGCGTAGCGGTGTATCAGCGGTTAACGGCGCATGCCGCAACCACGCAGGCCGATCTGCGGGTGGCGCTCGATCAGCTTGGGGTGCGCTACACACCCTACTACCTCGTCAATGCGCTCGAGGTCGAGGCTGATCTGCCCTTGCGCCTCTGGTTGCAGAGCCAGCCAGAGGTGGCGGCGGTGATGCCGGCGCCGCACCTGCGGCCATTGCCGTTCGCGCCATTGCCGGCGACGGGTGATCAACCGCCGCCGGACGAGCCGCCGTGGAATGTGACCATGATCGGCGCGCCGGAGGCGTGGGCATTGGGGGCGCGCGGCGCGGGCATTATCATTGGCCAAGCCGATTCGGGGGTTGAACTTGAGCATCCTGAACTGAGCGATGCGTATGCCGGGCGCACAGCCAATGGCGTCGAACATGCGTACCACTGGCTCGACCCGTGGACGGGGGCGACCGCGCCGTATGATTTAGGCGGGCATGGCACTCACACCTTGGCGACCGCCCTAGGCAACACAGTTGGCGTAGCCCCTGATGCGCAGTGGATCGGCTGCGTCAATCTGGCCCGCAACCTCGGCAACGCTCCGCGCTACCTTGACTGCATGCAATTTCTGTTTGCGCCTTACCCGCTGACTGGTGATCCGTTGCGTGATGGTGATCCCGTCCGTGGCGCGCATGTGCTTAACAATTCGTGGGGCTGCCCGCAAGACCTCGAAGGCTGCGCGCCGGATGCGCTGCAACCGGCGGTGGCGGCGTTGCGCGCCGCTGGGGTGTTTGTGGTGGCGAGCGCCGGCAATGACGGCCCGGCGTGCAGCTCGCTCAATGCGCCGTTAGCGATTTACGACGAGGTGCTAACGGTGGGTGCGGTGGATGCTGACGGCCAACTGGCACCATTCAGCAGTGTTGGCCCGGTGCAGAGCGATGGCAGCGGGCGAGCTAAGCCTGATCTGGTCGCGCCGGGGGTAGACATTCTCTCAGCGTATCCTAACCAAAGTTATGCGCGGGCTGATGGCACCTCGATGGCCGGGCCGCATGTCGCTGGAGCGGTCGCGTTGATCTGGTCGGCCAACCCGGCCCTGATTGGGAACATCGATGAAACCGAACGTATCTTGCGCGAAACCGCCCGTCCATACCCTGCCGCAGATGGCGAGCGGTGCGGGGCCGGCAATGTCGCCGGTGCGGGCATGCTCGATGTAGCGGCGGCGGTGCGGCGGGCCATCAGCGAGAACCGGTGATCGCGCTGTTCGCTCGATATGATACACTCATGCTATGAACCATCGCCTATCGTCACTCATCCAAACGATCATCTCGCGCTATCAACGCGCTGCGCTCGCGTTCCTCGTCCTGCTCTCGCTAGTGACGCTGGTCGTGGCGTTGAGCGCAGCGGGTGACGCGGCCTTGCGCGCTGAATGGCCGCGCTTGGCCGGTATGCTGGCCTGTCTGGGATTCATGCTCGGGGTGGCATGGCTAACGCCGCTGCGGGTCTTGACCGTTTGGGGGCAACTGGCGCTGATTGGGCTCGAACTGGCGGCGGCAGCCGGCGCGCAACTGCTCACGGCGGCGCCGTTGATTGACTACATCTACCTCGTGCTGGTCTTGCAGGGCATTATCCTCTTCCGGCCATGGGTGTGGGCGATCACGGCGATTGGGGTGTGGGCGATTTGGGCGATCGTGCGCTACCAGCTCTCGAATGATCTGATCGGGTGGCTGCAAAGCAACTTGGCGATTACTTTCCCGGCCACTTGCGCGATCATCGCTGCCTTCATCTATGCCCGCCACGTTCATCGTAGTGAGCAGATGCAATCAATGTTGCAGCAGATGCAGCAACGCTATACCGCCTTTTCGGCTTTGCTGCGCGAGATGCAACAGCGCGCAGCCAGCGAAGAGCGCCAGCGTTTGTTGCATCTGTTGGCTAGCGAAGTGCAACAGGCGCTGGCCAACGCTGAACAGAGCGTCACTGCGGCCTTGGCGCTGGCGCAAACCAACCTTGGCCGGGTGCAGGCCGTGATTGATGTACCGCGAGCAGCGGCGGCGAATGCGATCGAGCGGCTGCGGGCCGCAGTGATGGCCCTGCGCTATCAGCCGGGGAGTCACGAGCCGCCGCCGCGCTTGGCGCTGACCGGCGCCGTTGAAGAGGCGCTGATCGCGCCGCGCCCAAATCACGTACTGGCGTGGTTGTTGCCGTCGCTCTTTGTCTCATTGTCGTTGGGGTTGGCGTTGCTGCAACCGCGCCCCCTGTCGCTAGGGGCATTGCTCTGGTTGTTGGCGCTCGGCGGCTTGTTGATGGTGACCAGCGCATGCACCCAACAGGTGCGGCGTGCCGTTTTTGTCCAACTGGGATTAGCGGCGCAAACCTTAACCATTGCGCTGATGGCGGCGATGACCAATCTGCCGCCGCTGCTCTGGGGGTTGTTGCTGGTGGCATGGCAAATGGCCAGCCGGTTGTCGCTCTTGCAGTGGCTGCTGTTCGCGGCAGTGCTGCCGCTCTTCCTTATGGTGGCGGGTTTTTGGCAGCCGTTCGTGCTTGACGTAACGACAACAGTCAGCTTGCTAGTGGCGATGGTGCTGGTGAGTGCGCCGTTGTTGCTGGCCCGCTATCAATTGCGGCGGCGCCAGCAGGTGGAATGGCAAGTCAAGCTGCTCGAAGCCGAGATGCAGCAACAGGCTGATGAGATGCAGGCGATCACAGTGGCTGCCGAGCGGGCGCGGCTGGCGCGCGAAGTGCATGATGATCTCGGATCGAAGCTGGTGCTGATCAATCTGGAATTGCAACTGGCGGCTGAGCTGGCTGCCGAAGATGCGGCGGCTGCCCGCGACCATCTGGCTAATAGCCGCGAGTTGCTGCACAGCGCATGGCAGAGCCTTTTGGCGGTAGCCGATGCCGAGATCCCGGTGCAAGGAGCGACCTTGGCTGCGCATTTGCGCCGGTTAGCAGAGCAATGCGCCCAAAGCACCCGCGCGCGGGTGGAATTAGAGGTGCAGGGGGAGATTGATCATCTGGCGGCGCCAGTGACGCATTGTATCTATCGCGCGGTGCAAGAGGGACTCACGAATGCCTGTAAACATGCCCGCGCTGACGCGATTGCCGTGCAGGTCAAGGCCGAAGGCGGCTATGTTGTGGTGACGATCACGAATAATGATCAACCGGATCGCATTCTGCCGCCGATTGATCTGGGCAGTGGCAGTTTTGGACTAATCGGTTTGCGTGAACGAGCCGAGGCGCTCGGCGGCGGGCTTGAAGCGGGGCCGTTGCCCGATGGCGGCTGGCGGTTGCGGTTGGTGTTGCCGGCGGAAGGCGGAGGCTAACGATGGCGATCCGGGTTTTGATTGTTGATGACCAGCCGCTGATTCGCACCGGCATTGCCGCGTTGCTGGCCCGCAAAGCGGATATTGAAGTGGTCGGGCAGGCCGGCAATGGCCGCGAGGCGCTCGAATTGGTCGCGACGCTCGACCCTGACATTGTGCTGATGGACGTGATGATGCCGGTGATGGATGGGGTCGAAGCGACGCGGCAGCTCGCTGCGCGCGGCCCGCGCCCGGCGGTGATTATGCTTACCACCTTCCATGACGACGAGCGCGTCTTGCAATCGCTTGCTGCCGGCGCGCGCGGCTATCTGCTCAAAGATGTCGATCATCGCGCGCTGGCCGAGAGCATTCGCACCGTCGCTAACGGCGGCGCGCTGATCCACCCGCAGATTACCGCCCAACTCTTGCCCCGCCTGAGCCAACTGGCTACTGCCTCGTCGCCGCCGGCTGAATCGTCTGCCGCTGAACCGGCGATTGGGCTGACCCCCCGCGAGCGCGAGATTCTGCTGCTGCTTGCGCAGGGCTATACCAATCAAGAAATTGGCGAAAAACTGGCCCTCAGCATTGGTACAGTCAAAAACCACTTGAGCGTGATCTTTGCCAAGCTGGCGGTGCGCGACCGCACCCAAGCTGCGCTGTGGGCGCGTGAGCATTTACGATGACAACGAATGGGGGGAACGAATAAACGAATGCAGGAGTGATCCCCTCTCCTTAGCCTGCGTAGCAGGCTTCGTAACGATCGCCCGGCGCTTGAGGGGTGGGGAGGTGGTCCTACCCCGTGACCCTCCCCCACTGGGAAGTGGCCCCACCCCGTGACCCTCCCCCGCTGGGGGAGGGGTGAAGAAGAGCGGCGCCAAACGCACACGTTTGCCGCGAATAGTTGGTCCGCTTTGCGAGTGGTGAAAGCGATTGCCGCTCACTTCCAACTGCGTAGCAGGCTTCGTAACGATCGCCCGGCGCTTGAGGGGTGGGTGCCGGATCACACGCCCTTCAACCGCCACAGCAGGAGATTGCGGCGGGACTGCGCCTCTCACAAGGATAATCGGGCATGCCCCCGCTTGCCGCCTCTCATTGCGAGCCGCTGGAGGCGGCGAAGCAATCCCCCGTGAGCACGCCACACATTCGCTTAGGCATCTTGTCCGCTGAAGCGGGAGATTGTTTCGGTCGTGCGGCATCCAGCTCCGCTGGACGCCGCCACTCACTCGCAATGACAATCGGCAAGCGGGCGGGTTTCGTAACCCTCGCCTTGCCCTTCAGAGTCGGGTTCCGAATCCTATGTACCTCTCCCCTTCCCAACCCTCTGCGCCCCTTTGCACCCTTCGCGTCTTTGCGTGTAACGTCGCTATGCCTTGGCTTGCTTTGCGTCTTTACGGCATCGCCCCGCTTGCCGGCTTTGGAATGCGGCAGTTTGACTGCCACACTCCATATCTGTCCGTCTCTCAACCTGCTGGGGGAGGGGTGAAGAAGAGCGGCGGCAAACGCACACGTTTGCCGCGAATGGTTGGCCCGCTTTGCGAATGATGAAGGCGATGGCCGCTCACCTCTCGCCTGCTAGATGGAGTCCCCTACCCCTTGCCCCTTCCCCGCTGGGGGAGGGGTAGACAGAACAAGTGATCGAGTAAACTGTTGATCGCTGTGCGATGCCTTACAGCCCGGCTCTCCGCTCCCCTCTCCCACCTAACGGCGGGAGAGGGGCTG
>NZ_DAOTWH010000130.1:0-4417 GCF_034435895.1 Chloroflexus sp. | reverse complement strand
AGCCTACGACGGGACTTGAACCCGTGACCTCGTCTTTACCAAAGACGTGCTCTACCGACTGAGCTACGTAGGCATAAACGAATAGAGTTGCGCTGGCGCTTCTCTATTCGATTGTGGTGGGCCGGGCAGGATTCGAACCTGCGAAGGCGTAAGCCAGCGATTTTACAGACCGCCCCGTTTGGCCACTTCGGTACCGACCCGTCTCGTTGCGATGGAGCCGACGCAGGGACTTGAACCCTGAACCGGCGGTTTACAAAACCGCTGCTCTGCCAATTGAGCTACGCCGGCGCGTACCGACGGCGTCGAGCCATTGCTCAGCGCAGTGTATTCTAGCACAATCTGCGGTTTTATGCAAATCGGGTGCAGTGCGCGGTTCCGATGCGAGAAACCGTTAGCGGGCCATTTGCCGGCCAGCGGCTTGTGCGCTATGATGAGTGGCGCCGATACGCAACGGGCACGGGAGCGAAGCGATGCAATGGTTGCGACGATTGTTTGGGCGGGCGGAAGAGGCCCCTTTTCTGTTGCTGCACGTGCGCTGCGCGCGGTGCGGCGCTGTGGTGCAGACGCGCATTAACCTCTATAACGATTTGTCGGTCGAGTACGACGATCGGGAAGAGCTGGCCGGTTATTGGATCCGCAAGGAGCTGATGGATGACCGCTGTTTCCGGCTGATGACCGCTGAGTTGCGATTTGACCGCCAGCGCCGCTTGATCAGCCAAGAGATCACTGGCGGCCAGATCATTACCGCCGAAGAGTATGCGCAGGCGCGGCAAACCCAGCAACGGTGAGGTGGTCCCACCGGCTCGCTGTACGCCCACCATGCCGCGGGAAACGATTGCTACTCGGCTTCGGCCTGTCGCTGCAACAGATCGGCGCGCACCGGATGGAAGATGTCAAAGAAGGTTGCATCCTCTTCCATTACTGCCTCGTGCTCAACTCCGCCGGGAATGTGAACAATATCAAGCGGGCCAAGTTCCCGCCATTCCTCGCCAACCCGGAAGCGCAAGCGACCAGTCACTACCAATGTCATCTGCTCGTGCGGATGGCTGTGGGCCGGCGCGACCGCACCCTTTGGAGCATCGATCCGCACTGCCATCAATTCATTGCCGGCAAACGGGCGCAGGGTCATCGCGCCGATCATGAAACTCTTGATATCGGCGGTCTGGGCAGTAAGCATAGCACCTCTCCTTTCAGGCTGATATGACCCATCTTACCGTTGCTGCTGGATGAACGCAAGCCAGAGCGGGCCGGCAAGAGATGTTATACTGAGGAGGCGAGGCGGCGTATTCCCTGCACCAGAGGACACGGTGACGCTGTGTCTGCACAGAGGGTACGCTTTGACGACAACTCAAGGAGAACTGTATGCGTCACGAGGATGCAGGTTGGCGGGAAACGCAACGGATCCGGCTGGACGTGAATAATGTATTCGGGCCGAACGGGCTTACTCCGGCGGAGTTGGAGGCTGAGGCAGCGCGGGCAGCCGAGGCGATTGCGGCGGTGCAGAGCCGACGCGAGGCGTTGGGGTGGCCACTGTTGCCAGAGCAAGATGTGACGCCGTTCGAGCAGTTTGCCGCCGCGCACCGCGACCGGATCGACACGTTTGTGGTGCTGGGGATTGGCGGCTCGGCACTGGGCAATATCGCGGTGCAGACCGCAATCAACGGGCCGTTTTACAACCTCTTGCCGCGCGAACAGCGCGGTTGGCCGCGGTTGCTGGTGTTAGATAATTCCGACCCGGAACTGAACGCCGGCGCGCTGCGCATGCTCGATCTGCGGCGGACGATGTTCAATGTGATTAGCAAGAGCGGCACCACTGCCGAGACGATGGCCTCGTTCCTCTACTTCCGGCAGACGTTGGTCGAAGCAGTGGGGGAAGAGACGCTCGGCGATCACATCGTGTTAACCACCGACCCCAGCAGCGGCTTCTTGCGCCAGATCGGCCAGCGCGAGGGATGGACGATGTTCGACTTGCCGCCAAAGGTTGGCGGGCGCTTTTCGGTGTTGACCTCGGTTGGCTTGCTCTCGGCAGCGATGACAGGGGTCAATCTCCGCGAGTTGTTGGCCGGCGCAGCCTACGGCGGCGAACTGGCGGCCAATCCCGATCCATTGCGCAACCCGGCGGCGCTCGGCGCACTGGTCAACTACCTCTGCTTCCGCAAAGGCAAGCCGATCGTGGTCATGATGCCCTACGCCAACCGGCTGCGCGATGTGGCCGACTGGTTTGCCCAATTGTGGGCCGAAAGCTTGGGCAAGGCGATTGACCGGCAAGGCAAACCGGCAAGGGTGGGCCAGACACCGGTCAAGGCGCTGGGGGCCACCGACCAGCACTCGCAAGTGCAGCTCTATATGGAAGGGCCATACGACAAGCTCATCAACTTCATCGCGGTCGAAAAGTATGCCGAGGAGGCGCCGATCCCAACCGCCTACGAAGATCTGGAAGGGGTGAGCTATCTCGGCGGGCACACCATGGCCGAGCTGATCCAAGCCGAGCAGCAGGCCACCGCGATTGCGCTCAGCGAGGCCGGCCAGCCGAATATGACCCACATCTTCCCAGAAATCAACGCCTTCACGCTCGGCCAATTCTTGATGTTGATGGAGATGCAGACGGCAATTGCCGGCGAGTTGTACGACATCAACGCCTTCGACCAACCCGGCGTCGAGGCAGGCAAGATCAACACGTATGCGTTGTTAGGCCGGCGCGGGTTTGAAGATCGGCGGGCCGCGATCGCAGCGCGGGCGCAAGCGTTAGATGCGCGGTGGGTGGTGTAACCTGTAGAGCCGCAGGCCGTGCGGCTGCACAACAGTGGGTGGTTTGGGACAGATGTAGAGCCGCACGGCCGTGCGGCTCCACCATCACCATCGGAGAAATGTATAGATAGAGAGCCACACGGCGGTGCGGCTGCACCACCCAATCATAAGGACACAGTTATGTCTACATGGTTTCCGCCTCCGTTGTGGGTATCATCAGCGGTATGCGCCGTGATCGGCCTGATCGGCGGCAGCGCTTTCTGGTGGGCATCACGGTCGTGGAGCATCTTCATTGCCGCATTTTTATGGGCGCTGATCGGGACAGTAGGCACCGTCATCGGGCGCAGCGCCGGCGAGCGGTTGCGCCACGGCGATTGGAAGCATGCCACCCGGCTGGCGCCGGTGCAGACCACCGTGCCTATGGGCGGATTTCTTGGTGTCGCCTTGCTGGTCGGCGCGCCGTTGAATGCCGACCAGATCTTGGTCATGTGCGGGATTGTGCTGGCGCTAGCGGTGCTGTTTTGGATCGGGTTGCCGCTCACCTCGCCGTTTCGGGAGCGGAAGTGAGGGTTGCGTTGGGGATGATTACCCCACCCCCTGCCCCTCCCTGTAAACGGGGAGGGGTGTGTGAATCCCTTCCCTAGCGGGGGAGGGGGAGGGCGAGGGTGACAAAGCCCGCTGGGCGGGCTGATGGCCCTCACCCCCTAGCCCCCTCCCCCGCCTCGCGGCGGGAGAGGGGGAGCCGCGTGATTGGCGGGAAAGGTATCGTCGAGCGAGCGCCAGCGGGGGAGAGCGAGGGTAGGGGCGATACCCGCGCACGGATAGACGTGACCGGTTGTCATTGCGAGCCGCGCCCAAGCGCGGCGAAGCAATCCCCTGCGATCACGAGAGCAACCCGTTGAGGCATGACCTGCGCCAAAGCGGGAGATTGCTGCGGGGGCTGCGCCTCCTCGCAATGACAGGAGGGGGGCCGCCCGCGCAAGGACAACAGGGTTGCGCGGGCGGCCCGCCATGATACGGTATCATAGCAACACTATGCCCTATTGTCACCGCACATGCACGGAGCGCGGATCATTATGGAGCACCAATCACCACCATTACCAATCTACCCGCTGACCGAATTGGCCGCTGTGCGTGCCGGATGGCGCGCTGCTGGCTTAAAGGTGGTGCTGACGAATGGAGTGTTTGATCTGTTGCATATCGGCCATGTGAACTATCTGACGGCAGCGCGCGAATTGGGTGATCGGCTGATCGTGGCGATTAACAGCGACGAATCAACCCAACAGCTCAAAGGGCCGTTGCGCCCGATCGTGCCGGCGGCGGAACGCGCCGCGATCATCGCGGCGTTGCGCTGTGTTGACGCAGTGACGATCTTTGCCGAGCGCACCGCTGAAACGGTGGTGGCGGTGCTCGCGCCTGATGTATATGTCAAAGGCGGCGATTACGGCCACAGCGCTGCCATCGATGAAGCCCGCTTGCCAGAAGCGCGGATTGCGCGTACACATGGCGGCGAGGTGCGGTTGTTGCCGTTTCATGATGGTCACGCCACAACCCGCTTGATCGAACGGATTGTGACGCGATATGGCAGGGGGTAGAGGCGCACGGCTGTGCGTTTGGCGACACCCACCTGCCGCCCGCACCGCCCGCACCGCCCGCACCGCCCGCACCG
>NZ_DAOTWH010000129.1:0-31730 GCF_034435895.1 Chloroflexus sp. | reverse complement strand
CCGCCGCCGGTCACGCCAGTGGTACAGGCAGCCGTGCCGGTACCCGCTGGCAGCCTGCCGCCGGAGACGCCGGTCATTCCGGTGGCGCTGCCCGATGCGGCGGCCAGCTTTGGCTTATTCGGCAACAAACCGGCGGAAGCCGTGCAGAAGCTGACCGAGTCGTTGCAGCAATTCGGCGAGCGGTTGGCGGCAACGTTGCAGCAGGTGATTACCGATGCCGCCCATCTGGAGGTGGAGACCTACGTCGCCGAAACGCCAGAGGCGATCAATTACCGGCAAGGCGATTTCCGCGGCGCAACCCTCCGCGCTGTCACCCGGATGAGCCTTGACGGCGATACGCAGGTGCTGGTGCCGCTGAGCGATGAGGGGGTTGATGAGCGCTTGTGGGCCATCCATGTGAGTATGGTACAACAGGCGCAAGCCAACCGGGCCGAGATGGTAAAAGCCATTGCCGCAGCGGCGGCAGGTCTGTTGAGCGCATTGCAAGGCAAATGAACGCGGTGTTTACCGTCATCGAGCCGTTGCCGGCGGCCATCGCACCGCCGGGGCCGTGGCAAGCGCAGGCCGTTGGCAGCTCGTTTTCACTTGGCGAACAACCCGATGTGATTTGGCAGGCGCGTTTGCCGGACGATCCGGCGGCAGCGCAGGCGGCCTTGCGCGCGGCGTTGGCTCAGCTCGGTGCGCACGAAGCGGCGCTGGCGACGGTCGAGCTCCGTTTGCAGCGGGTAGCAAGCGGGGCCGTCAGTTTCAGTTCGGCGCTGCCACCCGCCGAACAAGCCTTGCTGAACGGGTTGTGGGCAGCGCAGCCGGAGGGGGCGAGTTTTGGCTTGAGCGATACGCTGCAAGCGCAATGGCAGGCGGCGCAAGAGCAGATTGCGGCCCTGACCGCGCAGGCCCGCGAGGCGCTCGGCGGGTACGCGACGGTCGAAACGGTGCAGGGCGGGAGACTGATTGGGCGCACCCGGATCAACTGGCACGGCGATGCCCGTTCGCTGCTGATAGCCGGGATTGATGCCACCCAAGCGGCGCTCCACTACCAAACGCTGGCGCTGGCCCTCCGCTCGCGCGCCGGACTATTGCGCTTGATCGGGTTGGTCGGCCGTGGCGCCGCTATCGTCGCCACCATGGTTACGTCACCGGCTGGCGCCCTCATGGCGCTGCCGGCAGTCTGGCAATTTGTGCAAGAAGTAGTGGCCGAAGTACACCAACCGATGGTATGATGCCTGTAGAGACGCTGCACCGCAACGTCTCGCCACTCCCGCGCCGAATTAAGGAGCATCGTGATGGCCAGCGAACTAGAAAATTCGATCCGCAGCGCCGCGGCTAAAGTAGCCGCTTACGTGGCCGATGCGGCTGTGATGGAGGTCACGACGTCGTATGTCGTGGTTGGGCCGGCTGCCAGTGCTGAAACACCACGCCCGGCGGCCAAGACCATCATCCGGCTCGATGGCGATTGCGAAGCGACCGTGCCGATGCGGGAAGGGCCGGGTGGCATGTTGGAGGTGGATAGCGGACTGTTCGAGATTCACCAAGCCAATGTCGCTACTGCCACTGAATATCGGGCGCGGGTGCTGGGTGCGTTGATCGGCCTGCTGCAACGACGGTGAAGCGGCGGGAGCGGGGAATGGAAAACGCACCCGCGCGTTCCGCCGCCGTGCTTGTTAGCTACGCAGCGCGTCGGTTGGCGCCATCTCGCGATGCAGGATGCCATTCGTTGCTTGAGGAACACGGAATCACTAATATGAATGACCACACCTTCATCCCGCCGCGGCTGGCTGAAATCGCGGCTGATTTTGGCGCGGCCAGCCGTGAAGAGAAGCTAGAACTGTTGCTGGAGTTTTCGGATCAGTTGCCACCATTGCCGCCCGAATTGCGCGATCACCGCGGCATGGAGCAGGTGCATGAGTGTATGTCGCCAGTGTTTGTGATCGCGCAGCGCGACGGCGAGCAGATTGTCTACCATATCGATGTGCCGCCGGAAGCGCCGACGATCCGTGGCTTCGCCGCCATCTTGCGCGAGGGGATGAACGGCTTGACCCCTGCGCAGGCGCTGGCGGTGTCGAGCGACTTTATCCAGCAGATGGGATTGCATCAGGTGCTGAGCCCGCAGCGCTTGAACGGGATTGGCGCGCTGCTGGTCTATATGAAGCGGCAGGCCTTGCGCCTGCTGGAGCAAGAACCGGCGGGGACGGCTTAGACGCGGGCGTTGCGCAGGGCTTGGGCGATCGTATTAAAGACCACCGCTGGGCGGCGACCATCGGCAATGCCGAGCCGGTAGAGCAATGCGCGGCGGTAGACGTGCGGCGAGCCATGCACGAGCCGGCAGCGCCGCCGGCGCCCTTGGCAAGCGGGGGTAGCAGTCGTCGGTTCAGAATCAAACAGCCGGATAATCATTTGATGTCTCCACCATTTGTGCTATTGCTCACAATCCTACTATAGAGTTTATGACGCGCTTCGTCAAGTTGGGAAATAATGGCATTTCCTTTACAAACACTGTGATCATGCTGAACAGCGAACAGGGATGCCACGGATTCCGCTGGGCGGGCACAAATGACACATCCTTCGTTGTGCCGTGTTCCTCCGCGCCCTCTGTGGTGCAGTATACGTCCACTTATTACTCAAGCGAAACAAGGAGGTTTCATGCCGGCAATGCTCATTAACGGTCAATGGCAGGCAGCAGCGCAAGGCGAGGTCTTTCCGGTGCATAACCCGGCCACCGAAGAGGTGATCGAGTACGTGCCGCGGGCAACGGCTGCTGATGCCGAACAGGCGATGATTGCCGCCGAACGGGCGTTTCGTGAGTGGCGGCGCGCGACAGCGCATGACAAGGCGCATGCCCTGCACGAGATTGCCCACAAGATGCGGGCGCACGCCGAAGAGCTGGCGACGCTGTTGACGCTGGAGGGCGGCAAGCCGCTGGTCGAAAACCGCGATGAGATTGGCTGGTGCGCGGCCTGTTTTGACTACTACGCCGAGTTGCAGCGTAACTCCCGCGGGCGGGTGATCCCGTCGGTCGAGCCGACCCAACTGGCGATGGTGTTGAAAGAGCCGTATGGGGTGGTGGCGGCGATTGTGCCGTGGAACTACCCGTTGTTGCTGATGTCGTGGAAGGTGGCGCCGGCGCTGGCTGCCGGCAATACCGTCGTGCTCAAGCCGAGCGAGATGACGCCGCTGGCGACGTTGCGCTTCGCCGAGCTGTGCTGCGATCACTTGCCTCCCGGCGTGCTTAACATTCTGACCGGTTTTGGTGATGTGGGCCGCGAGCTGGTGGTCAGCCCGCGCACCCAGATGATTGCGTTCACCGGCAGCTTTGCCACTGGGCGCGAGATTGCCCGGCTAGCCGCCGAACGGGTCAAGAAGACGCACCTTGAATTGGGCGGCAAAGATGCGTTTATCGTCGCCGAGGACGCCGATCTCGACGTGGCAGTGCCCGGCGTAGCATGGGCGGCGCTGCTCAATGCCGGCCAAGTCTGCACCAGTACCGAGCGGGTCTACGTGCATGAGTCGATTGCCCGCCCCTTCACCGAACGGCTGGTGGAGTTTGTGCGTTCGTTGCGGTTGGGGCCGGGGATGGATCCCGACACCGACATTGGCCCGCTGGTCGGCGAGAAATACCGCGCCAAGGTTGAGGATCACGTCGAGGAGGCGCGGGCACGCGGTGCGACCATCCTGACCGGCGGGAGACGACCGCCGCAATTCAGCCGTGGCTTCTTTTACGAACCGACCGTGCTAACCAACGTCGATCACAGCTTCCGCATTATGCGCGAAGAGACCTTTGGCCCAACCATTCCCATCATGACCTACCGCACCTTCGATGAGGCGATCGAACTGGTCAATGATTGCGATTACGGTTTGGGGGCCAATCTCTACACCAACGACCCGCGCAAGGTCAAGCAGTACTACGAAGAGGTGAAGGCCGGCACCTGTTGGGTCAACGATCCCCTAACCGACAATGATGCCGGGCCGTTTGGCGGGATGAAGTTCAGCGGCGGCGCGCGCGAGTTGGGTGAAGAGGGGTTAGAAGAATTTCTCGAAACCAAGCACGTCCATTGGGATTTCACCATGGCGCGCAAGCCGTGGTGGTATCCGTATGGCCGCCAATCATCGTAAATCGCCAATAATGCCCGTAGAGCCGCACGGCTGTGCGGCTTCAAACATACCGCGTCAGCGAAGGGGCAGACCAGCAGCACAGCCATGGGGTTGGCCCCAAGGCCCAGCAGGGGATAAAAGCCTCACGTCCGTGCGCCTCCCCCAAACCGTACCCGAGCAGCGGGCAGGCCAGCAGCATGGCTGTGTGGTTCGTCCCACAATCATGCCATCGTTAAGGGGCGGACAGAACATGCGATCGAGTGTAACCGTTGATCGTTGTGCGATGCCTCAAAGCTTCGCTCTGCTCCCCTCTCCCGCGCCAGTTGAAGTACGGACAGCACATTTGATTGATTACAACGGTTGATCGCTGTACGATGCCTCAAAGCCCGGTGCTGCGTTCCCCATCACCCCTCCCCCAGCGGGGGAAAGGCAAGGGGTGGGGCATCAGCCCGCGCAGCGGGCTTCGTAAGCGTAGCCCGGCCCTTTAGGGCCGGGTGTCGGACAGATGTTCGGTCCGCCCTTAAACCCGCGCCAGTGGGAGAGGGCTGGGGGTGAGGGCGAAACGACGCATCGCAAAGCCCTCAAACGCATCTACACTCGTGCATTCTGTCTGTCCTTAAACCCGCGCCAGCGGGAGAGGGGCTGGGGGTGAAATAGCGTATCTCAAAGCCATCAACCGTGTCGATGCTCATGTGTTTTGTCCGCCCTTGAACATGTCAGCGTAGGGAACAGAGCGTCAGCGCCGCGCGTTCGCGCGGCGCTCATTGTTGATTCGCCACCAGTCATTGCTGTGCATATAATACAAACAAGCTAATTTTGTACCAGAAAGGCATTGTCCAAACCGTATGGATGTCTACCCCACCCCACGCAATATTGCCCTGATCGATGTTTACCATCTTGGCCGTCCACATGTGATCGGTACCTTCCTTCTGCTCGGTGATGAGCCGGCGCTGGTCGATCCGGGGCCGGCCAGCACCTTGCCGGCGTTGAAGGCTGGGCTTGATGCGCAGGGTCTCACGGTAGCCGATTTGCGAGCCGTGGTGTTGTCGCACATTCACCTCGACCATGCCGGGGCGACCGGGCTATTGGCGGCTGAAAATCCGCATCTGGTGGTGCATGTTCATGAGCGTGGCGCGCCGCATCTGATTGATCCATCACGTCTGCTCACCAGCGCGGGCCAACTGTACGGCGATCGGATGGAGTCATTGTGGGGTGATGTGCGGCCAGTTGCGCCGGAACGCATTCGGGTCTATACCGGTGGTGAGACGTTACGGCTCAACGGCCATACCTTGCGTGCTTTTGACGCTCCCGGCCATGCTAAGCACCATCTGGTTTGGTTTGATGAGTCAAATGGGGTGGCGTTTGTGGGTGACAATACCGGGGTGCGCTTGCCCGGCGTGCGCATGACCCGTCCGGCAACGCCACCACCCGATGTTGATCTAGAAGCGTGGGGACGTACCCACGATCTGATCGAGCGGCTGCACCCGCAATGGTTGTGCTTGACCCACTTCGGCGCGTATGACGATGTGGCGTTTCATTTGGCCGATGCCCGTTTGCGGTTGCGGCAGTGGGCCGAGATTGTGCGGCAGAGTCTACTGGCTGGTCACGATGAAGCAACCGGCGTCGCTGCACTTGAGGCGGCGCTGGCCAGCGAAGCGGCCACCCTCTCACCGGCTGAGCAGTTGGCTATTGTTCAGCAAACCGGCCCGCTTAACCTGAGTTGGCGCGGCTTGGCGCGCTATTGGCAGAAGCTGGGCGGGTTGGGGGCAGGGTAAGCAGCATGGGGCACGGATTGGCACGGTGCAGATAACTGTGCCAATCCGTGTGAACCATGTTCATCCGTGTCCTATTTCCACATTCTCCCTACAACGTCACTTCGCCGCGCAAGAAGCGCAGGGCTGTTTCAGCCAAGATCGCCGTGCCTACTGGCAGCGCTCGCTCATCGATGTCGAAGATGGGAGTGTGGTGGGCGCGCATGATACCGTCATCAATGGCTGCACCGAGCATCAGCATCGCGCCGGGAGCCTTCTTGGTCATATAGGCGAAATCCTCGGCTCCCATACCGGTGCGCGAACGGTCAATGGCATCGGGGCCAAGAAACTCACCGGCCACATTGCTCATCCATTCCGCCACTCGTTCGTCATTCCAGCCGGCGGGGTAGCCACGGGTAATCTTGACTTCGGCGCTGCCGCCAAAGGCTTCGGCCACGGCAAACGCCCGCTCAACCTCGCGGGCGAGTTTGGCCCGTACCTCTTCGCTGAAGCTGCGCAACGTGCCTTGGACAAAGATCTCGCTGGGGATGACGTTAGAAGCATGGCCGCCGCGCACCGTGCCCACACTCAGGATTGCCGGTTCCATCGGATTGATCAGGCGGGCGCGGATGCCGAAGAGCGCATTGAGCACATGCGACAGCATAAAGACCGGGTCAGTGCCGAGATGCGGGTAGGCGCCGTGGCCGCCGGTGCCGCGAATGTAGCCCTTGAAATCATCAACCGCCGCCGATGTCCACCCGCCGCGGATCGTGACCTGCCCAACCGGCAGGGTCGAGTCGACGTGGAGGGCGATCACCGCATCAACCCCATCGAGCGCACCCTCTTCGACCATACGCAGACCGCCGCTCTTGGCCGCGTCATCCCACCCCTCTTCGGAAGGCTGAAAGAGGAAGCGCACCTTCCCGCGCAGGTTCTCGGCGGCGAACCGCTCGCGCAAGAGGTGGGCGGCGCCAAGCAACATCGCGGTATGGGCATCGTGACCGCAGGCATGCATCACACCGGGGTTGGTCGAGGCATATTCGACCTGATTCTCTTCGAGGATGGGCAATGCATCCATATCGGCCCGGATCGCGATCACCGGCCCATCGCCATCGCCAAGCTCACCGACCACGCCAGTCTTGGCTACGCCGGTTGTCACCTTAATGCCGCCGATCTCGTGCAAGGTGTCAGTGACGAGCGCCGCAGTGCGGCGCTCTTGAAAACCAAGTTCGGGGTGAGCGTGAATGTCGCGGCGAAGGCGGACAAGTTCATCGGCCAGCGCGCGAGCGCGTTCGAGCATCATACCTCTCTCCTATGTTTATTATTCAACACGAGCGATACTCGTGTATCCTCCAGATACCGGCAAGCGCAGTGACAACGCGCGTCACCGCCGCTCCTCCAGACAATGGTCACACCATGCGTTGCGATCGCGGACGAGCTTTTTCTTGCCGGCCCAATGCGTACAAGATACCGTCTTGCAGGGATGCCATAGTGCGGATATGGCTCAGATCTAACCCCAAGCCGACGATAGTTTGGGCGACTTCAGGGCGAATCCCAGTCAGTAACACCTCCGCCCCCAACAAACGTACCGCCTGCGCTGAGCGCAGAAGGGTATTGGCGACTTGGGTATCGACCACCGGCACGCCGGTGACATCGAGAATGACAATGTGGGCGCCGGTCGTGTTCACCCCTTCCAGCAGCGTCTCAATGATTTGCTGGGCGCGCATGCTGTCGATACTACCGATCAACGGCATCGCAATCACCCCCTGACTGATCGGCACGATCGGCGTACTTAGTTCGCGCAGGGCAGCTTGCTGGGCCGCAATGATACGCTCATTCAGCGCTTGCCACTCTTCGGCGGCCTGCCGTTCGGCGGTGACATCGGTAATAAATCCTTCGATGGCAATGGCATTGCCATCGTCATCGAATACGCCGGCGCCGCGTTCCCACAACCAACGAATACCGCCATTGGCGTGGCGAATACGATACGTGATCTCGAATTGGCGACGCTGCGCTAATGCTGTATGCACGCTTTCCCTGATTGCCGCTGCATCCTCGGGCAAAATGAGATCACCAAAGGAAAGTCGGGGCATTTGACCTTCTGAAGGCAGAAAATCGCTCGCTGGATAGCCGGTGATTGCTAGCGTGCCTTCGCTCATAAATTCTGCCGTCCATTTGGCGTCGTTGCGTACACGATACGCAATGCCGGGCAAATGACGGATCAAGCTATCGAGCCGGCGCTGGCTTTCGCGCAATGCCTCTTCGGCGCGAATCTGATCGGTAATATCTTCGGTTTGTGATATCCAACCGGCGACCCGGCCATCAGGATGGTGGAGGACGGCGTTGTACCACTGGCAGATGATGATCCGGCCATCTTTGGTGATATTAGCATTCCGGGTATTAGCGGCTTGCCCGCTCAGGAGAGCATTGACCATCGCTTCGACGTGTTCACGGGTAACATCAGGAACGAGCAACTCAATCGCGTTTTTCCCGATCGCTTCATTGGCGCTCCAGCCAAAAATGCGCTCGGCAGCCGGGTTCCAGCGCGTAATGATGCCATACTCGTTGGCTTCGATTATCGCTAACGGCGAGGTGAGAAAGCTCTGCTCAGGGCGCTGGTTGAGCATGTGTTCGCGCCGTAGTAATGCTTCCTCTTTAGCGATCAACATTTGTTGGGCGGCGGCAATAATATCAGCGATGGGGCCAGCAGCGGCGGGTTGATCGCTCAGCAGTTTGGTTGCTTGGCGACGGGTGGCGTCGAGCCGCTGAAAACCGGCTGCAATCGAGCCTTCACTTCGAATCACGGCGAGCAGATGCGAGGGGTTGTTGGTGCTAAGCGCGTCAGCCAACGCAACAAGGAGGGGGCGGTCAGGTGAAGGCACGTTGGGGAACCAAGTGCGCAGCGTGTTGGCTATGGCAAGATGGTCAGCGATCATACCTGCGGTTCCTAATACCCAAATGAGGTGAGGATGGCTATACTTTGCTCAGTATAGCACATTGTAGCTAATAGATGATTGAGCAAATGCTGCTCGAAATATTGCGAGTTGATGGCATATTTAGGCAATTATGACGGGCATGGCAAAGAAATTCAACCCGGTTTGTTGAGCTTGGTGAGAGCAGGATATGCTACGTACAGGTTGCCGTAAATAATGATCGAGTGCGGCAGCTAAATGGCCGCACTCGGTGAAATCAAGGTCTTGTTGCCAGACGACCGGTTACTCAGCATTGCGGCGCGCGAACCAAACCCCAGCGGCAATGAGGAGCAGAATAGCCAAGCCAATCACGACCGGCAGCGGTGGCGGGCTAGGCGGCTGGGTTGGCGGCGGTGCTTGGCGTTGCGCGTCGGGCGGCGGGCCAGCGTTACCGCCTGCTCCCGGTGCAATCCCGTCTGCGCCGCCTCCCTGCGCGGGTTGTTGCATCACCGTCGTTTCTTTTTCGCCTGTAGGCTCGCTCGCTAGGACTCCAGCCGTCGCTTCAGTGACCTGCTCATTGCGTTCATTCATCGCAGCCGCCGCTGCGGGCGCTGCAGCCGCTTCGGTTGGATCAATCCTTGCGGCGCTCATCGCAGCCGGCGTCGTTTCCGGCACCATCATCACCTGTGGTTGGCCGGCAGGTGAGGCGCCACTGTTGAGGCGCAGCACTTGCCAACCAATGAGCATGACCAGCGCCAGCGCGGCCAACCCGCTGAGCGGTTGCAACCAGCTTGGCAAGGCAAACCGGCGTGGGCGTATGCCGGCCATGTTTGGGGTGAGCGTAAATGACCGGGGTGGCGTGACCCATGGCTGTTCACGCAAGAGATCGCGGGTCGCGCGGAGTTCAGCCAGTTCGCGGCGCAGCCGCGGCTCGCTCGCCAGACGTTGCTCAAGCGCAGTGCGGTCGGCGGGGGTTAATTCGTTATCTAGATAAGCCGAGAGCAATTCGAGATCGCGCTCTGGCAATTCTGATTGGGAGGCTGGCGACGTTGTCATCGATTTCTCATTCGGCTATCAGCCGGGTATCATTTTGATTTATCTGACTCATCATCTAGACGGAATTTTGCCGGCAAGAGTTCCCCGACGCGCAAGATATCGCGCAATTTGGCCCGTGCCCGGCTCAACCGCGATTTCACCGTACCCAATTGCACCCCGGTAATTTGCGCAATCTCCTCATAGGCTAACCCCTGAATATCGCTCAGGATAATGACAATGCGCTGGTCTTCCGGGAGTTCGGCCAACCCTTGTTGGATAGCGGCGCTCAATTCTTGCCGTACCACCATATCATCGAGGCTCTCACCCGGATCGGGCACTTCGGTGCGGGTGTTGTCATCTTCATTGTCCGTGCTGTCAAGCGAAACCGCTGGTCGTCGTTTGCGCGCGCGCAGGACATCGTAGCAGGCGTTTGTGGCAATCCGCAGCAGCCATGCTTTGAACACGCCGCCGCGAAAATTGCGCACATTGCGAAAAGCGGCGATAAAAGCGTCTTGGGTGGCATCGGCGGCTGCATCGGCATCACCCAACATGCGATAGCAGAGGTTGTAGACGCGCGTCTCGTACAGCCGCACAATCTGGTTAAATGCCTCGAGGTCGCCCGCTTGCGCCGCGCTGATTAGGCGTTGTTCTTCGTTTGCCATGCAATCGCTCGTCTCCCGTGCCAGCCTGCACTCTATTATACCGTTTCGGCATCCGTTGCAAAGTGTAATTGCGCGCGCTGGAAGAGCATATCGCCGACGCGCCGAAGACTGATCAGGCGGAGACGCGGCGGATGTTGCGGGGCAAACCCAACGCTTTCGACCAAGCTGGGACGGGGTGGCGCCGGTGGGGATGGATTGCCCACGATGATCGGGCTAAGGGTCAGAAAGACTTCATCAATAAGTTGGGTAAAGAGTAGGGAGCCGTAGGTGCGCCCGCCGCCTTCGCTGAGGAGAGTGCGAATGCCATAGTGTTGGCGCAGCGTAGCGAAGGCAGCGGGCAGATCGATCTGGCCGTCAGCGCCAACTAGACACGTGAGCTGGGAGTAAGTGGCGAGCGCGCGCTCGGCGCCGTGGGCGGTAGTGATGAGAAAGAGTGCTCGTGGCAAGGTAAGCGCAGTCGCTGCCGGCAACGCACCGGTTGCCGAGAGGATCACTAGCGCCGGTAGCGGAGGCCGCTCTTCACTGGCGCGCAAGGCGGCAAAAGCCGGCCAATCAACCAATTCCCCCGCTTCCCAACGATGGCGACGGGCTGCGCGCAGGGTGGCGGCGCCGACGAGGATCGCATCGGCGCGAGCGCGCACCAATTCCATCAACCAGTGGTCGTGACGGCTATTGCGGCTGATCGCATTGCCGCCGTTCCAACCCGGCTGATTGAACGCGATCCGGCCATCGTGCGAGATGACAAAGTTTGTCCATACAGCGGGACGGTGCGCAGGAATCGCGGGCAGTCGCCAATCGCCGCCGTAGATGGCGCGCAGCTCTGCCGGCAAACCGGGGCCGCGGTTAGGTTCCTCTTCAAACAAGAGGGTAAACGGGCTGATCATGCGCCTGCGCTCAGACCACCACGGCGCCGAGCCGGCTCTGCCCGGCGAGCGTGCGATCACCCGGCATCACCTGTGGTTCGAGCACATCACGCTGGATGTAGAGATCAACTTGCCCGCCAAACCGGATACTGGCAATGCGGGCGCCGGCGGCAAGGGTTGCGCCTTGGGTTGTCTCGCAGCGTAACCAGCGCCCCAGCGGCGCAGCAATAATTGAGAGCAACACTGGCCCCCAAGCGGTCTCGATGCCGATGTAGAGGCGTTGGTTGCGTTCAGGGGCTTGCGGATCACGCAACGGGCGGTAATCTCCCCTCGCCTGTTCAAGGTATGCGACCCTCCCGGCAATCGGAGCGCGGCAGATCGGCACATCAAGCGGGCCAATTACCGTGGTAAGGCGGAGACAATCGCTGTGGACGAAGCGATGTTCGTAGACCTCACGCACCCCTTGGATGCGACCATCGGCAATCGCAAAGACGGTGCGCGATTCGTCGGGCGGGATGCGACGCGGATTGCGGAAGAGCGCCGCTGCCAAGGCCGTGAGCGCCAAGGTTGCCGGCGCTAGCCGTGGCCGTAATCCAAGGGCAAGACCGGTCAACCCCAAGCCGATGCCGACCACGGCCGTCGCTTCGGCATCAAGGCCGGGCAAGGAAGGTTGGCGCTGATTGGTCGTTGGCTCTGGCATATATCTACCCGCCGACTGATGAAAGTATCACTCACGATAATGTGATTCTAGCATGAAGGGGCAGCCTGCGCAAATGCTTGTCAGTTGTGACTACAGTTGATATGATGCAAACTACGCTGACCACTTTCCATATTGACGCGGTGTGTCAGATTGATTACACTATGGCAATCATGATTGTTTGCGGAATCTTTGTGTCGTGAAAGGAAGGCCCCATGGAGCGGACGGTTGGCGAAGTGATGCATGTTGGTGTGTTGACCTGCCGGCGCGAGACCCCGATCCAAGATGTCGCCCGTCAGATGTCGGAACAAGACATCAGCGCACTGGTGGTCGTTGATGATGATGGGTATATGGTCGGCTTGGTCTCGCGTACCGATCTGGTGAATGCGCGCCTGTACGAACAGTACTGGAAGCATTGGCGCGGTTTGACGGCAGGCCATATTATGATTACCGATGTGGTGTCGGTGACACCCCAAGACACGCTGCAGCATGCCAGTCGCCTGATGATGGAACGCCGGATCCATCGGGTGGTAGTCGTCGAACCGGGCGAAAAGGGCCTGCGCCCGATCGGTGTGCTGTCAGTGACAGACGTGGTGCGCGATATTGCCAACGAGTAGCAGCGGGTTGCTCCATCGCTGCAACGAGGGTAAGGGCGGGTTTGCAACCCGCCTTTACGTGCTAGGATGCGGAGCGCGGGTGGCTCGCCCGCTGCGCAGGCAGATGGCCCTCACCCCCGGCTCCCTCTCCCACCGTCAGGGGGGGAGAGGGGGAGCTGCCGTATCTTCGTGACAGGCACCGTGGAGCGGAACACTGTAGCGCCCCGCTCCCACGCCAGTGGAAACGGGGTAGGGGGTGAGGGTGAAGCAGATCCCGCTTTCCTGTTGTCATTGCGAGGGAGGGGCGACACCCCGCGCAGCGGGGCGCCGCCCGACCGAAGCAATCTCCTGCTTTAGCGAACGGATCCGCTCCGCGCATCATGACCGCTCACCGGATGGGATTGTTCAAGGGCGAACACACATTGCTTAGCTCTCCGCTCCCCTCTCCCGCGCCAGTGGGAGAGGGGTTGGGGGTGAGGGCGAAACGATGCATCGCAAAGCCATGAACCGCATCTGCGCTCATACGTTCTGTCCGCCCTTGAACCCAGCGAGGGAGGGTCGAGGTTGGGGGCTATGCCTCTTGCAACGGGCTTTCGCGGGCCAGTGGCCCGTGCTCTTTCCCCCCACGGAGCGCGGGCAGCCTGCCCACTAGTTACGGCTCGTCAGCAGCGTCAAACCCGCCGTTCAATGCAGATAATCCCTAATCTGCCCAACCCACAGGAATGCGCCCTGCCCGATCATTGCCAGCAGCCACATAGCCGCGGCCACACGGCCCCATCTGGATCGTGCAGCCAATTGGTCGAGGGCAATCCCTGCCGGAATGCACAGCGCAGGGTAGAGGAAGAGCATCCAGCGTAACCCTTGGTCGGCGATGAGGAGCAGGCCAAGACCGCTGAGCGCGCTGCCCCACCATGCGCCGAGTAGCCAACGCAGCGCGGTGGTCGTTGGTTGCTGGGTGCGCCAGATTATCCAAAGGCCGGCTAGGTTGGCCAGCGCTAAGCCTAGCGGTGCCGGCAATCCGCGCCGTTGCGGCGGTTGCCAGCCAGTAAGGGCAAGGATGGTTTCGGTGATAATCTGCACCGGCGCTTGGCCGCCGCTCGCGCCTTGCCTGCCACGCCCGCTGATCAGTTCGAGATATACTGGTGTGGTGTACATCACGATCAAGGCCAACGCTATCCCCCCGGCAGCGGCGATCAAGAGGCGGGCCGGGGTGACGATTGTCGCTGGCTGCCGCCATGCCAACAACCATGCCCAGCCGATCAGTAAGCCAAAGCCGAGCGTCACGCCGGAATGAGCCATCAACCCGGCGGCAATTGCGAGCGTCAATCCGCTCAGCGCCAGCCAGTGGCTGCTGGGTGCCGCTGCGCCCATACTAAGCCCAAGCAACGCCGGCAAGATCAGGGCCTGCCCGCCGACATTGGCCAGCTCGCCAATTGCCAACGCTTCGAGCGATTGGGTGGCAAAGAGGTAGCAAGCAGCGCTCAAGAGCGCGGCTCGCTGCCCGAATCCGGCTTGCCGCACCCACCACCAGATCGCCACGCAGAAGAGACTATCAAGAGCAGCGGCCACGATTGTCACTAGCAGCCGGCGCGCGGCAAAATCGTCGCCGAACAGGATCTGGAAGGGGAGGGCTATGAGGTAAAAACCGGCTGGATACGGCGCTGCGCCCCCGCCGGCTTCGGCAGGCAGGCCGGCAGTGAGAAAGACGTGACCAAGACCGAACCGCAAGAGGTTATTCGCGTGAAAGCCGGCGTCGCTGCTGATCGCATGCGGGTGGAGCAAACCGGCCAAGCGCACAATGAGAGCGAGCAGCGCCAGCCCAATCGCTTGCCGCCACGCCAATTGCTGCGGCCAGCGCAGCGCGAGGCCCAAGTTGATGGCGGTTGCGCTGGCGCTCAGCACCGCCAGAATCGGCATCAGCAGCGCAAAGGCCGGTCGTACCAGCGCAATCGCTGCGATCGCAGCGCCGCCGCCGAGACCGATCACCCCTAGCGCCCATCGTGGCGGAAGCGCCGCCATTTGGCTCCACAACCACACCGCCGCGAGGGTCAGCCCAATCCAGCCGAGTTGGCCCCAATCCGGCGCGCGCCAGCCGCCGATCGTCTGGACGTGGGTACTGCGCAAGACAAAACCCAACGCGCGCGGATCGCCGTCCGCTTGGAACGCATCGCTCCGCATAACCAGCCGTACCGTTCCGTCTGCTGGGACGAGCAGGGTATAGCGACGGCTCGGCGCTGCCGGCAGTGCAAATGCCACCGGCGGCCATGCGCCAGCTTGCCACGCGGTAGCGGTTGGCGCGCCGTCGGGTCGCCCACCCTGCGCGCGTGCTGTGACCAACCAAGATCCGCCTCCCAGACCGGGCAAACTGATTGCACTCTCTGGTTGCGTCCAGCGGTAGGGATCCGCAGCGCCGGGCAGCTCCCACCATGCCGCCACCGACGGCAACGCCGGTTCAGCCGCATGCACCATCTGCAAGAATGGCGCATCGTCTTCTCGCCGGCGGGTGAGCGGATCGCCGCCAACGGCGAGGTGGACGCTGAGCGGGGTTTGGTACGCCAGACCGCAGCCAATCAAGACGAGCGCCAGCAGCAGGAACGCAGACCGCCAATTATGGCGCAATCGCGCTGCCAATGCCCTGCGCGGATCAGCTAAGGTTTGCGCCAGAGTCACGATTTCCCGCTGCCCCATGTAATCACAATTACACCGATCATAATGATCAGTGCGCCAACGAGGCGGATCATCGTGATTGGCTCGTTGAGCAAGATTCGCGAGGGGATCAGAATGATCACGTAATTAAGCGCCAATAACGGGTACGCAAAGGAAAGGTCTACCCGCGAAATGACTCCCAGCCAGAAGATGGCTCCGCCAAAGACGAGAGCAAAGCCGAGAATAACGCGCCAGTCAGTGAACGTCGCCCACAGCACCCGCGGTTCGAGCGAGAAGGCGCCAACGTGAGTGGTGACGTGGTTAATGCCGATCTTGAGCAACACCTCACCCGTCACGGTGAGGGCGCTAGCCGTAATCAACAGGGCGAGAACCAGCAGCATAGTGCGCACTTTGGTTGAGACAGCGAATAACGGTTTCATCATCATGGTCGCCGGCGGAGAACATACACAGCATAATCGCAAATTCCAGAGCGGAGGTGATAGTTGCGCGCGATGTCAAAGCCATCGCCGAACATCGCCTGATAATCGGCATCGTGCCGGATATAGCCGCCGCGATCAAGCGCATGCATGAGGTGGCCGAGCGGGTTTTGGCCGGGTGGCGGCGGCGTATCTTCCATCACCAGCACCGTGGCCCCCGGCCGCATGACCCGGTAGACTTCGCGCATCACGGCGCGGGCAGTGGCATCGGGCAGATGGTGTAGTACGCCAAGAATGAGGCCGGCATCAAACGTCTGATCGGTGAACGGGAGCGCATCGCCGCTGGCGGCAAGGTACGTTCCCGGCCGGCGTTGAACCGCAAAACGGAGATACGTGAGCGATGGGTCAATCCCGACATAGCGATGCGGTGGAAAGTCGGCTGCGAACTCGCCGGTGCCGCAGCCGAGATCGAGAAACCGGCGGTGGTCGCCGTGCCACGGTCGTAGCTCGCGGGCAATGGCCAGATGTTCGCCGGTAAAGCCGGCTTCGACCAGCCAGCGCAGCCGGTTCCACAATTCAGGCGTGGCGCTTAAGCGGTTGAGGACAGGATTCAGCATCATAGTTAACCAGTCTTCCAATGAGGTGTCGGCAATGGGAGTCTAAGCTGGGCCATCGCCGGCGGAATGTCGATGTGGATACGACGATCATTACATCCGTAGCGAGGGAGGCAATCCCCACAGCAACCCTTGCCGCAGCCGGAGTGATGATACCGGTCGCGATGACGCGGCAGTGTTCATAAACCCGTTAGACCCGCGCCAGCGCAACGATTGACAACCCAAACGGCCATTTCCCGCCACGGGCAATGTACGCCGCTTCGAGCATCATTGGCAAGCGTAACGCAGCATTGACCGGGCGAGAGGGCAACTCCATCGCCGACTCAGTCTGCGATTCCGGCAACACCCGCTCAAGCAGGCGCACCGCTGCCGAGATCGGGAAGAGCAATGTTAGCGCGTAGGTAAGCTGTTCGACGGTAAAGCCGTTTTCACGCAGCAACCGCGCGACTTCGCCAGCCGTGTACCGGTGGCGGGTATGGACTTGGCGATCATGGCGCGAGCGCAGCCATTCGTAGGCCGGCAACCGGATGAGCAGCCGGCCATCACGGCGCAAGACCCGCCGTACTTCGGCGAGCGCCTGCCGTTCGTCGATCACAGCCTGATGATACAACACATCGAACGATGTGACGAGATCAAAGCTGTGATCGGCAAATGGCAGTTGCAGCACCGACCCGCGCGCCAACCGGCCCGGAATGCGCCCACGCGCGAGCGTGAGCGCTTCGGTAGCGAGATCAAGCCCAACCACTGTGCCGTAGCGGCGCAAAAACAGCGCGTCGCCACCGGTGCCGCAGCCGGCGTCGAGGATGCGTAGATCGCGGCGTCCGCTAAATACGCGGTCAAGCATGGCGGCATTGATGGCGCGCATGCCGCCATACCACCAATGTTGCAGCTCAACCGCTGCCATTGTTGTGTACTCGTTTTTTTCCATAACCGGGGCGGACTATACCAGATGGCGGGCAAGCTGGCAAGTGGCGCTTGGCTAGCCGCTCGTTTCTTGGTTACAGTGCGTCGCTATGCCTTGTGCAGCACGTCGCGTTCTGCTATCGGTTGCGGTGACGCTATCCCTCGCGATTGCGAGAGCGATACCGAGCGCGAAGCGACGAACTGGCAACAACAGCCTGCTCTGCGCGCTTAATGCGGTATGGATGCGTTACTCTAACTCTAACCCCAACCCAACTGGTGAGCGCAACTGCCCCAGCTCAGCACATTCGATCACAACCTCATCGCCGGCGCGCAGCCATGGGCCATCATCGCCGTGCAGATCAAGCAGGCAGCCGCCGGTGGCGACGCCACTGACGAGCACCTCACCGGGGTAGAGCATCGTATCACGGCTGGCGAATGCGATCAACTCGGCGAACGACCACCGCATGAGCGCCGTATTGGCGCGGGCAAGCTCACGACCGTTCAGCCGCAGCCGCAACTCGAGCATGAGCCGCCTATCGTCATCGCGGTAGTATTCCAGCTCGTCAGGCGTCACCAGCCACGGGCCGAGCGAAGTGGCGCGATCGCGCGGGCGGAGTGATGCGGCCAGCGGATCGCGAATCGTCCACGCATTGACCAACAGATAACCAGCGATGTACGCATCGGCATCTTCCGGCGCAATATCGTGCCCGGCTCGTCCGATGACGCATCCAAGCGCCATGCCGCAATCGAGCGGTTCGAGCATTGGCAGCTCGATCGGTTCGTCGGGGCCGAGGATTGCGGTATGGCTGGCGAAGCGAAACGCGGGCCAGTTGCGGTCGCCAACCCAATATCCAGCTGCTCGGCGCATCATCACAGTACGCTCATCGGCGAGTGCATCAAACTCGCGCAACGAAACCGCCTGCGGCAAGGGGGCGACAAGGCGTACTTGGGTAGCCGGGATCACCAGCGCCGTATCGCCAATGGTCAATCCCTCGTGCCAATTGAACTCGCCGAGCGGCGCTTCGGACGGATCGGCTCCTCCCATGACATTGATCACCGCCTGTACGATATCAGCGGCGGCAGCGATGGTGGCATCAGGGTGATCGCCCCGCAACAGCGAGAGCATATCCCACTGCGCTGCGGCGGCCTCTTCGCTGATCAATGCCGCCGCCGCTGCTAAATCGATGATCGCATCGTCGAGCAAGACGCCGGCTCGCGCTGTGGCGCCAGCGGGCAGGATGAAGCTGACCAAGCGCACGGTTATCTCCTTACATCGATTCTGAAGCAGGTTCGGCCTGTTTGCCTGTGGCCCCGCGCTTTTCTGATTCAAGGGCGGACAGAACCTATGAGCGTAGATACGGTTGATAGCGTTGCGATACGCTGGTTTGCCCTCACCCCCAGCCCCTCTCCCACTGGCGTGCAGGGGCAGATAGAACATCTGGTCAGGAACCTATCAGGAACCTAGCCCTTCAGGGCCGGGCTAGGATTACGAAGCCCGCTACGCGGACTGCCGACCCTCATCCCCAGCCCCTCTCCTACTGGCGCGGGAGAGGGGAGCGTAGTGCCGAGCGTTGAGGCATTGCACAGCGATCAACGGTTGAAATCGATCACACGTTCTATCCGCCCCTCAACTGTTCTGGCGAGAGCGCGGGAAATGTATCTCGGCCACGTTGATTCTGGCCTTGCCGTCATCGTTGTCGGAAGCGTGAGGGATACCCCAAGCAACCGTCACAGCCAAACTTCTGCGCTTCCACCCTTACGCTCGATCATTGCACGAGTATATCGCGCCAAGTGCGTCAACGGTTGAACCTAGCAATTGGTAACCTCAAGAGCATGCGTTTGCTTGCCGGCGATTGCTGCGACGCATACGGTGGTTTCCTTATACGACTTGCCACCATGCCTGCCGCGCCATGTATCGAAGCAATGTCCACCGCTGGTCTGAGGGCTGCCATGCTTAGCGCCACAATGATAGCACCATATCGGCAGGACAGGAATGATGTTGTCGTGCTGCAATGACCGAGCGGTAGCGAACGAGCTAAAAATGCACACATCTATGCCCCAATTTGTTCACTTTTCCTCTAGGCAAGCGCTCTTGGATGTGGTAAGATATTTCATATAAACAACACTTGTACATTGCAAACAAAAACACGTGGAGCACGATCATTATGGAGTACGAGCTGACCGAACAACGTGCCCTCAGTCGTCTAGATCAGTACATCTTGCTCTACTGGCTCATCTCGTTGGTCATAGGTATCCCCCTGCTAGGTGATTGGCTGAAGAGCTGGAATGTGCCTGCGACCTTGGCGAACCCGTGGTTTGTAGTGTTCTTGCTGGCGAGTTTTGCCTTTAGTCAAGTCTTGTATGTGTTGGTTGCCCGTCACGATGGCCGTCCATTCCTGTGGGGGCCGACTGCCATCTTTAGCATCGGCAATGGCGTAATCGAGACGTTTGCCTTTGCGATCGTGTATCGTATTGGCGCATGGATCGGCGACGGGATCGCGATGCAGTTCTGGCCAAATCTGGTGGGGCTGCTCGGTTTTGCGATCGGGTTTACGGCCTTCGTCATTTACGGCGGTGTGATTCATGGCATGTTTTGGCTGCAATACCTGCCGCCCCATCTCGACGATTCGCCGCAATCGATGCGCATCCGCAAGTTGCGCCCGCTGGCCGAGATGGCGCTGGTCTTGGGGTGGAGCCTCTGTTTTTATCTGTATCAAGACATCTGGACGGTGATCTTCATTCATATTTTGGTTGATCTTGGCTTGATGCTGCGTGTGCGCCCGCCGGTCTTTCTCGGTGCCAGCCGGCGGGTGTCGTAAGCCCACGCTGAGAGACCATCCCTCACTCGATATACGGAGTGCGGCAGTCACACTGCCGCACTTCAGTTGGTTTGTTGCGTTCATTCCCCTCTGGTTTTGCCCAGTCGTAAGCGCACTGTGGCGCCGAGCCAGATATCTTCGTCACTAACCAGTGTTGGAGTGTGCGGGCGTAGCCGGCGCCGGACGGGGCCGCAAAAGACGCCGGAGGGACTGGCGAGATCAACGATGTGGGCCTGTGTCTCGGTCAGCATGAGGTGCGCATGGCGCAGGGCAATATCTGATCCCAAGACGATAATATGGCAGGCGGGATCGCTGCCGGCTGTGAGCATACCGGTAGGCAGAGCAATCGTGCGCTCGCCCTGTTCGTCGGTAATGTATGCTTGCCAACCACTCACTGCCGGCGCTGAGATAGGCATGCTCGCCACACGGCGAGCACGCCGGACGAGTCGCGTGCTCAGCAACATTACCGCGACGGCGCCGAGCGCAAAGACGCTGTTCATCCACAGCGGCAGCGCTGGTGATGCGATCACAAGGGCGGCGCTCTGGCCGCAGCCGTACACCATCGCTGACGATGGCAATGCGCCGTCGAATTGCGCGCGCCAGCGCCCCGGTGCAAGAGCAGTGATGGTTTGCGGGCGCTGCGGCGGAGCTTCTTCCGCCCACACGTGCAGATCGTGCGGGGGCGAGGGGCACCCGACCAGCAGCGCCCATGCTGTGGCCGAGATCTGCTCGACGCCGAAAATGAGGCGAGGCGGGGCAGTGGGCGGAGTTGGGGGGATGGCGTGAGCGGCTGCCAATACTGGCCAAACGATGATCAGCATGAGCAGAGCCAAGAGCGGGGTTCGGCGGCGCATAATGATCTCCTCGCACAGCAATCCTCTCATCATGGAAACCGCGCGAGGAGGGCAAAAGTTGCGCGCTTGGCAAAAAATTCGGAAAAATGTCCTATCGGCGTTTGCTATACCGTTGCCCGCACCAGCACCTCTTGCGGCGAGCGGGCAGTGGCGATGGTGTTCATGTCAATGCCTAGCGCGGTGATAGCTTGGGCCATGGCGGGTGAAATGCCGGTAATCACCGCCTCACACCCGATCAAGCGCAGCGCTTGGACGGTTTGAATCAAACTTTGCGCGGCCATTGTGTCGAAGGCTGGCACGCCGGCGACATCAATCACGACCATCCGCACCCGGCGAGCGCTGACCACCTCGCGCAGCCGCTTCAACAGCAGCTCGGCGCGCTGGCTGTCGATCTAGCTGACGACCGGCGCTAGCAACACATCGCGCCCGATCTCAACCGTGGGTGTTTCGAGCGACTGCGCCAGATTGCGCAGCATCTGTTCGGTAGCCTGCAATTGCGCCGTTTGCGGTTCGAGTTGGGCGGCAGATGCCTCAACCTGTTGGGCTTGCATCCGCGCGCGGGCCGCTTCAGCCGTTGCTTGCAACGCCAGCCCTTCCATTCGCCGCAACAGATACAGGAATGGCAAGAGGGCAAGCGATGCGCTAGCGAGGTAGACGACAGTGGCGCCAATCCAATCAGAAATGGTGTCTTGTACCGCGAGGTTTTCCGCCGCTAAAAAGGTGGCATTACCAGAGACATAGATGGCGGCGGTGATGATCATCGTTACGAGTGATATTGCTAACACGCTGATCCCGCCCCAGCTGCCAAAATACACCAGCGCCAGCACGATCACGCCGATCCAGAGCAAACGCCCGCTACCGACAAGACCATAAAAGATCAGCAGAAAGGTCACCATCACGCCTAAAATCGTGAGCACGAAGATGGCACGGATGGTCAGGCTAACCTAGCGGAGGGCAGACGCAGATACAACCAGCACATAGGCAATAGCGTAGATGGCGATATATGGCAGCGCCCGCGCGCCCATTGCGTTATAATCTGGCCACAATCCGACGACAAGCGCCAGACCGCCGAGCACGACCAGTATCCAAAGCAAGTTGTTGAGGATCTGCAGCTGCCACTGGGCGATAACTGTGCTAGCGTTTTCGGTGGGAGTGATGGCAGGTGATTAGGAGCTGGACATTCCAGTATCTCCGTGGCGTCGGGTTGCCTTGGTTACAAAGAACGATAGCGAGCCTTGGATGAGCGCAAGTGTAGCCCATTTGGTGATGCCTTGCGCAAACTCATTGCGCACTGTATCACTATCGTAACTGAATTGACAAATATTAAAGATGCGTTAATCGTGCGGTCTACGACGATTGCGATCATGAAGCAGGTGTCGCTAGTAATATTCCGTCGCGCAGTTGTAAAGCGATTTGGTCGTTGTTGGTGACGATCGGTCTTGCTTGCTGTTTGCCGGTCACGTAGGTCATGGCGTCGGCAATCAGCGCAGTTTGGCCATCAGCCGCGATGAAGGTGAACGGCTGGCCCCATTCGGCGACGGCGCGCACGAATGCGTAGGCGCGCTGTACTAGCCAATCGGCGGTGAAGGTGAAGTCAGTGGCTTGCGGTGCGGGGTAGTAGCTCCCGCCAGCCGGTTGCGGTTGTGGTTGCCATCCCGGTGTGGCGAGATCGGCCAGCGCCGCTGGCAGCATCTGCGCGGCAACCCATCCGGCGAGCGTCTCAATCGCGCTCAGCCGCTCGCCGAGCGGTAGCTCAAACCATTCCTGCCGCGCGATCGGCCCTTGATCAAACGCCTCGTCCATCAGGTGCAACGTCATTGCCGTGCGCGTCCAGCCCAACCGTAGCGCCCAGAAGAGCGGTTCCGGCCCGCGCAGTTCTGGCAATGGCGAGGGATGCAGGTTCAGGAAGCCGCGCTGCGGCACGCGCAGCAGGTCAGTAGGAATGCGCCACGGCCAGCAGGCAACGATCGCGAGATCGATCTGCTGTGACGCAAGCTGCTCGGCCAGCGCCAGCATGCCGGCACGTCCAACGGTCCAGCGCGGGAGGCCGGTCCGGTCAGCGAGAGTTGCCAGATTCACTGGCGTTACCACCTCTTGGCGAGCGGTTGGCGTGGCCGGTGGCAGGAGGGCCAGCGCCGGCATACCCGGTGGCGCCGGGTGAACCAATCCCACCACATGTACTGGCAACTCCAGCAAGCGTTGCAAGATGGGCAAGGCCATCGGCCCCGGCATGGCAAAGAGCATGATTCGCATGGTCGACCTTTTCTTTCGGGTATAATGAAGACGGTATCACGCTGGTTTGAAAGAAAGAAACATCTATGCCGCGTATGGTGAATTGTGTCAAGCTCGGTCGTGAACTGCCCGGCCTCGATCAGCCGCCGTTCCCCGGCCCGCTCGGCCAGCGCATCTACGAGCAGGTCTCGGCGCAGGCGTGGCGGCTGTGGCCGCAGCAGGCGACGCTGATTATCAACCATTATGGCCTCAGCCTTGGCGACCCTAACGCGCAACAAATCCTGATGAAGGCGATGGAGGAGTTCTTCTTCGGCGAGAACGCGCGTATGCCCGAAGGGTGGACGCCGCCATCCGCCGCGCCGGCCAAAGGCGGCCCCCGCCGCAAATAACGGGGCGCAGTAGAGACGCACGGCCAGAGACGCACAGCCGTGCGTCTCTACTGCGCCGTCAATGTAATCGCCGGCACGATCGTAAACTGCAACTGGGCGTGGGCAGCGCGCAACGCCGCTTCAACTGTGGCCGGATCGGGGCCGCGAGCGAAGATGAAGCCGAGGTAGCTATCGCCTTCGGGCAGCGGGGTTAACGGGTAATTGAGCGGGGCAGTGATTTCGACCGACTCGATGCTGGGAATCGTTTGCGCCGCTTCCACCCCGGCGACCCCGCGCAAGATGCCAGCCTGCGGAATTGGGATCATCATCACGCCGCCGGCCTGCCCGGTCCGGCTGAGCGACTCGATCGGCAAGCCGGCGGCTTGGCGCAAGATCAACTCTTCGAGCGGCGTATCGGCGCCGAACCGTAACGTGCGCGAACACAGACCGCCGATGCTGCGATTGGCTAGCTCGATCATCCACGGCCCGCGGTCGTTGATGCGCAACTCAGCGTGCAGCGGCCCCTGTTCGAGACCAACCGCTCGCGCCGCCGCCGCCGTCACGTCGCAAATCGCGGTTTGGGTCGCTGCCGGCAAGCGTGACGGTGTGACGTAGATCGTCTCTTCAAAGAACGGCCCGTCAAGCGGATCGGGCTTGTCGAATAGCGCCAACACCTGCACCTGCCCGCGGTCGATCAAGCCCTCCAGCGCCACTTCAAACCCCGGCACAAACTCCTCGACCAGAAACTCGTGCGTTCCCGGCCCCTCGACCCGATCGAGCAGCGCCGCCAACCGGCGCGCAGCGGCGACGAATTGGTCGGGGTTATCGGCCCGGATCACGCCGCGACTACCGTTGAGCCGCAGCGGTTTGACCACGCAAGGGAAGGGGACGGTCTGGGCCAGCGCGGCGAGGTCATCGGCGGTAGTGCAGAGGCGAAATGCGGGCGAGGGTACGCCCGCGCGGGCAAAGAGCTGGCGCATCAGATGCTTGTCGCGCGCGGCGGCAGCTGCTTCAGGACGATTGAACGGCAGGCCGAGTTCGGCGCAAGCCAGCGCCGCTAACTCAACCCCGCTATCATCAACCGGCAGAATCGCGGTGAGCGGCTGGCTGGCGTGCAACGCACGAATCGCGCCCAGCGCAGCTGTCTGATCGCTGAAGTCAATCAACAAGCGTCCCGGCAACGGGCGGGCCAAGGCCGGCGGTGTATCTTCGGCGACCGTCGCTTGCGCGCCGATCCGCTCGGCGGCGGCTAGAAAAGCCGGCAACCGGTACGACGATGGCGTGGTGAGGAGTAATAGGTGCGGGGGTGTGGGTGGCATCGCAATATTGATTCATGATGATGAGAGCATGTCATAGGCGGCGGCAGTCATACTGCCGCACTCCATAGGATTGCGACTTGCTCAAGAAACTGTTTTGCTGCATCTTTATAAGGCGGCGGCAGTCATACTGCCGCACTCCATAGGATTACGACCGCTAATCGAAAAACCCCTTTCATTCTCTACGCTCCTTCACAAATACCGGGCCGCCAATTGCTGATGATTCGGCTCGGCGCAGCAGTACCACGGCTCGCTGAGGCGGGGAATGGGCGGGGATGGCGGGAGGGTAGCCGGGCGCGGCCCCAGCCCGATCACCTGATCGCACAGATCGAGCAAGCGCTGGTAGAAGGCGGTGCGTGACATGCCGCAATGGTCGCCGCATTGGGCCAATTCGAGCACGGCCTGCTGCAACGTGTCCATCGCCGGATCGGGGTGGTGCCACGGATAGACCAAACCGACGGGGTCGAATGGCCCGACCAGCGCGCGTATGTCGGGCAGTTCGAGCAGGCGCGAGCCGGCGGGAATGAGCAAGCGCAGGCCATACTGCACCGGCGCGACACTTTCGATCAACCCCAATTCGGCGATTCCCAGCAACAGATCGCGATAGATTTGGAGGGTTGTCCACGGCGTAAACGCGACAAACGTCGCGTTGAGGGCAATGTCATTGGCGCGCAGCAGCGCGACGGCGCGAGCGACATCGGCGCGGGTATGGCGTTTGTCAAGGCGGGCGAGAATGTCGTCATCGAGCGCTTCGACGGCGCTGACCGCCATGATGCAGCCGGTGGCGCGCAATTCCGGCAGCAGATGAGCGTAGCGCAGAATGTGCTCGACTTTGATCGTCACATCGTAGGTCAGGTCAGGGAACTCGGCGTGCATCGCGCGCACGATCGGCAAGACGTGGCTAGGGCCGTTGAGAAAATCGGGGTCGCCGAAGGTGATATGGCGCGCACCGGCGGTCACTTGAGCACGGATGTCGGCCAGCACCATTTCGCGGGGCACGACGCGGAAGCGGCCATTGTAGACCGGCACGACTGGGCAATGGCGGCAGAGGTGTTTGCAGCCGCGGGTCGTTTCGGTGTAGCCGGCGAGGCGCGTTTCAGCGCCGTTGATTAAGGTGGCGTACCGGTTGAGCGGCGGCAATCCGCTGCGATCGGGCGGAACGAAATTGAGCCGGTTGAGCGCGATGGCGTCAACGGCGGGCGGACGTTCGCCGGCGGCCAAGCGTTGCCAGATTGTGGTGAGCAGTTCTTCGACTTCGCCGCCGAGACAGCAATCGGCGCCGGCAGCGCGCAGCATCGTGGCGTTGAGCGGCGCGTAGAGGCCGTAGCAGACGATAAATGCGTTGGGGGCAGCGGCGCGTAGGCGTGGTAACAGTTCGAGCGCCAGCCGGGTGGCGGTGTGCATTGGAACTGAAATGGCGATCAGGCCGGCCTCAGCCGCCATAGTTGCTGTCAACGGTGACACACTGGTATCAACGCAGGTCACAGCGGCGCCGGCCCGCCGCAGCCATGCCGCCGGTGAAGCGAGGCTCAACGGTTGATGACCAAGTTCGTAGGTGGAGATGAGCAAGACGTTCATGCTATCTATTGTACCGCAAGACGGTGTTTGTGTTGCAGAGTGCATCAAGAGCGCACCACACTCCCCTCTCCCGCACCGGTTGAGGGGCGGACAGATGATCGCTGTGCGATGCCTCAAAGCCCCGTGCTGCACTCCCCATCACCCTTCCCCCAGCGGGGGAAGGGCAAGGGGTGTGGGCATCAACCCGCGCAGGGGGCTTCGTAAGCCTAGCCCGGCCCTTCAGGGCCGGGTGCCGGACTGTCCGCCCTTGAACCCGCGCTAGTGGGAGCGGGGCAAGGAGTGAGGGCCAGCAACCTGCGCAGGGGGCTTCGTAAGCCTAGCCCGGCCCTTCAAGGCCGGGTTCCGGATCAGATGTTCTGTCTGCCATTGAAACGGAAGAGGGGCGCGAGGGGAGCGCCACGGAGCGCACCACGGTGTGCCGCTATGGGGGGCGTGGCACCTCACGGGGGCGTGTGGCGCCCCACGAGGGCGCACTGCTGTGCACCCCTACTGTTGTTGTAATTCGGCTTGGACGGAGGCAGTGGTAATTTGGGGCAACACTTCGGTTTCGTCGATGTGGACGGCGGTTGGCACCACCTTTACCCCGACTTCGAGCTGGCTGGTCGCTTGGCCGCGATAGATGCCGCGAGTCGGCGGCACGTCGGCGTAGTCGCGGCCAACCGCCACCCGGATATGGCGTTCGCCAGCGATGAGGTCGTTGGTCGGGTCGAAGCCAACCCATCCCAATTCAGGCAAATACGCCTCCACCCACGCATGGGTTGCGTCTTCTTCCGAGCGGTCGTGGTCTTCGATGCGATGAAAGAGGTAGCCGCTGACGTACCGGCACGGAATCCCGATCCGTCGCACGAGCGCAATCATAATATGGGCGAAGTCTTGGCAGACACCCTTGCGCGCCAGCAGCGCCTCGTCGATTGGCGAGTCGACGCGCGTCGTTTGGGGGGCATAAGCAAAGGTTTGGGCGATGCTGTGATTGAGTTCGCGCAACAAGGTCAGCGGATCGGATCGGCGCTCAGCGCCCATTTCACGCGCCAGATCGAGCAAAGCTGGTGTGGTTTGGATGAAATGGCTCGGCATTAAGAAATCCCAGAAGTCGCCGTGGGCAGCGAGTTTGTCGAGATCCAGCCACGCGGTGCTATCGAGCCGGTCGGGCAGTGGCGGCGGCGGTGTGAGTTGGACGATGGTTTCGGCGATGATCAGCAATTGCCGATGGGCCGCCGTGACATCGAAGTGGTAGACTTCGTTGCCGAGCCAGTCGTGGTAGTGATTAATGCGCGCGAACGGGGCGGTGGTAAGGCGGAACTCGATCAGACGCTGCGTTCCCTCATTGCGGGGACACATCCGCACTTCGGTCTGGCTTTCGGTGACCGGCGCGCTATAGCGAAAGCGCGTCTTATGCAGGATCGAATAGTACATAGGTTGACGCCGGCTCAGCGCTCCAACAGTGCGCTACCGGAGTAGCGCCTGCTCGATCGGATAGGTAATATACGCTTGATAGATCGCTTCGTGAATCGCGGTGCATTGCTGCCGGATCTGCCGCAAGAACAGCGGCAAATCACCGGCGATAATCTCATCGACCTGCCCATAGTCAAGTTGAGCGTGCAACCGGCCCGCCAGCCGCTCAGCTCTGCCGGCGTGGCGTCCGCCGGCAAGTTGGGAAATTTGTTCGAGACTATCTTGCAGTTGGTCGGCGGCAAACCGGATCGAGCGCGGACTTTCGGCGTTTAACAAGAGAAATTCAGCAATCTGGGCCGGTTGCACATCGGCAGTGTAGACTTTGCAATACGCCTCGAAAGCGGTACAACTCTTGAGCAGCACCACCCAATCGATCGAGTCGATAGCGCCTTCGTCGCCGTTGAGGTAGGGCTGAAAGAAGACTTCGAGCAGCAGCGTGGTGGCCCAGATCCGTTCGAGATACCGCCCGACCTGAATAAAGCGCCAACCCTCGCCGTGGTTCATGGTGGCGTCGGTAATGCCTTGGATGAGGTGCAACCGCTCTTTGACCATCTGATAAAACTCGACCGGCTCGTCGCGCCAGATCTGCTCGATGGTTGCGGCGCGCATGCGCAGGTAGAGCTGGTTAATGTGCTCCCACATCTCCGAGCTGATCTGCTCGCGCACTTGGCGGGCATTTTCGCGCGCCAACGTAATGCACGACACCAGTGAAGCAGGGTTAGCGGCGTCGGTAGTGAGCAGGCGGGTGATAGCCTGCGGATCGTCGAGACCGGTCTCTGGCGGTTCGACGTGCAGCGCGGCGAGCAGCCGGCCCCAGCGCGGCGCAATCGCCTGCGGCGTCTGATCGAGAATCTGGGTGAGGCCAACCCCGATCAGGCGCGCCGTATGCTCGGTGCGCTCAAGGTAACGGCTCATCCAATAGAGACTATCAGCAACTCGTGAGAGCATAGATGATCCTGCCGGATAGTATCAATACAACACCCACGTATCCTTACTGCCGCCGCCTTGCGACGAATTGACCACCAGCGAACCGCGCCGGAGGGCGACGCGGGTCAACCCGCCGGGCACAATCGTGGTGGCCTCGCCGTCAAAGAGAATGAACGGGCGCAGATCGACGTGGCGCGGTTCGATCATGCCATCGATAAAACACGGCGCGCACGAGAGTTGCAGAGTTGGCTGCGCGATATAGTTGCGCGGATTGGCACGGATGCGTTCGGCGAATTGGGCTTGCTGCTCGCGGGTGCTATGCGGGCCGATCAGCATATCGTAGCCGCCCGACTCACCGACTGCCTTGACGACCAATTCATCCAAGTGTTCGAGCACATACGCTCGTTCGTCGGGCCGGTCGCACAGATAGGTCGGCACATTGGGCAAGATCGGTTCCTCGCCGAGGTAATAGCGAATGATCGCCGGCACATAAGCATAGATCGCTTTATCATCAGCGACGCCAGTGCCAATTGCGTTAGCCAGCACGACGTTGCCAGCGCGGTACGCGTTGAGCAAGCCCGGTACACCGAGCACCGAGTCAGGCCGGAAGACCATTGGGTCGAGAAAATCGTCGTCGATCCGGCGATAGATCACGTCTACTCGCCGCAGACCACCGGTGGTGCGCATATAGACCACGTTATCGTGGGCGAGCAGGTCACGCCCTTCGACCAGCTCGATCCCCATCTGGCGGGCAAGGAAGGTGTGTTCAAAGTAGGCCGAATTAAAGACGCCGGGGGTGAGCAGGGCAATCGTTGGTTCAGGCCGGTGGTCGGGGGCCAAGGCGCGCAACGTGGCGAGCAACGCTTGCCCGTAATGGTCGATCGGGCGTACCCCGTGGGCGCCGAACAGGCGCGGGAAGGCGCGCTTCATCACTGCCCGGTTAGTGAGCATATAGCTGACGCCGCTCGGCACGCGCAGATTATCTTCGAGCACCACGAACTGGCCATCGGGCAAACGCACCAAATCGGTGCCGACAATCGCAGTGTAGACGCCGCGCGGCACGGGCAAGCCGCGCATCTCGCGCCGGTAATGGCGGCAACTGTAGATCAGCTGGCGGGGAATGACGCCATCGCGCAGAATCTGCTGATCGTGGTAAATGTCGTGCAAAAAGTGATTGAGGGCGATAATGCGCTGGCTTAAACCGCGCTCGATCTGCTGCCATTCGTCGGCAGTGATGATGCGGGGAATGAGGTCGTAGGGAAAGATCCGTTCGGTGCCGGATTCGTTGCCATAGACCGTAAAGGTAATCCCCTGATTAAGGAAGGTCAGATCGGCGTAGCGTTGCCGCTGCTGCAATTCTTCCCGGCTCAGCGCGCTGAGGCGGCGGGCCAATTCAGCATACGCTGGGCGCACGGTGCCGTCTGGCGCAAACATCTCGTCGTAAGCGCCAGTTAAGGTGTACTGTTCAAATGGCGGTTGGCCAACAAGTGGAATGGTGGCGTCGGGCATACTCGTCGCATACTTATGTTCAACAGAGTGATTGCGCCCGGCCAGCCGTGGGCAACGTTGCCCGATCGTCTTCATTTGCCGGCGTGAAATGATACTGAGTATGGTAACGCCGATGACGCTCTTCGTCAACTAGGAATGGGAGGAGGGAAGCAAGAGAGCTGGCAAACCTTTTGCGCGGCACTGCGAGAGGAACTCTCGCGCTAGGTGATGCCAACGTTATGGAGTGCGGCAGTTTGACTGCCGCACTCCATAGTCGTAGCGCAACTTCCCAACTAATTGCCCATCACCTCGTGCAAAGCCGGCGTCGTTTGGCGTTTATGCATATCTTCCGGCTTCACGCGGTACACGTTCCACACCAGCCCCGCCTTCTCAAGGGCGCGGATGATATAGGCCGAGATATCGATCTGCCACCAGCGCAGGCCGTGGAAGGCCGAGCGGGGGAAGGCGTGGTGATTATTGTGCCAGCCTTCGCCGAAGGCGAGCAAGCCGACGATGAAGTTGTTGCGGCTCGCATCGCGTGTGTTATAGTCACGGCGGCCAAAGGTGTGGCAGATCGAATTCACGCTCCATGTGATATGGTGGGTGAGGAAGATCCGCACCAGACCGCCCCAAATTAGGCCGCTCCAGCCAGCGATCAGGGTCGGGATCAGAATACCGAGCGCCGCCCACAGATACCACGTCTTGCTCACCCAAACGATGGTTGGATCCTTCAACAGCCACTTGCCGTACATTTCGATGTTATTTTTGTGGGTAAACAGCCAGCCCACGTGCGAATGCCACAAGCCTTCGAGCGGGCTATGCGGATCCTCTTCGTCATCGGAATGGGCATGGTGCTGGATATGGGTCGAAGCCCACGAAATCGGGTCGCCTTCCAGTGCCATACACCCCATAATCAAAAAGAGCGCCTTCAGCGGGCGTGAGGTTTCAAAGCTCTTGTGGGTGAGCATGCGGTGAAAGCCGATGGTGATGCCGAGACCGGAAATAACATACAACACGAGCATCAAGGTGACATCGAGCCAGTCAACGTACTGCTGCCAAAGCATCACCATCGCGTAGATAGTGCCAAGGAAGGGTAAAAGCACGATTAACAAGACAAAAAACTTTTCGAGTGGTGATTTTTCCAGTTTTGGTTCGGTGGCGGGAACAGTGCGAGCCATAGCGAAACACTCCTTGCTGGTAACGAAATTTGTTCGACCTGTCACAAGAATAGAATGCGGTGAGGATGGGTAGAAGTAGCTGCCGGCTAATCTTCGGTCACGAGTTGGCCGGCAATGGGGGTGACTAGAGTAATGGGTAGGGCCGGCAGGGAATGCATGCGTTACCCTCCGAGCTCACCTATTGCGCCGATTTGCATTATTTCCAAACCTATGGTATACTCCTGAACGTGTTGAGCGGGTTGGCCCCATCGTCTAGCGGCCTAGGACGCCACCCTCTCAAGGTGGAGATCGCGGGTTCGAATCCCGCTGGGGT
>NZ_DAOTWH010000128.1:0-13858 GCF_034435895.1 Chloroflexus sp. | reverse complement strand
TGTCCGGCTCCGCAAAGGCGCAGCGGATTCAAACGCAAAGGCGCGGAAGAGCCGGACGGCTGTCCGGCTCCGCAAAGGCGCAGCGGATTCAAACGCAAAGGCGCGGAGAACGCGAAGCACGCAAAGGTTTTTGATCGGAACAAACGATAGCAACAAGGAGAACACCCAATGGCATTCGTGACCGGTCTCTTCTTGATCGATGCGCCGGCGTTGGCGCTCAACAACTTGGGGACGATCCCCGGCGCGCGGGAGGAGAACACCGTCGGGGTGAAGATGATTACCACCAAAGCCGGCAACTTTCCGTATGTCTCGGCGCAAGCGTTTCGCTACTGGCTGCGCACCACGCTTAAAGAGCGGGTGCCGGAATGGAAGGCATCGCCGATCTTCCGTGAGGAAAAGATCGCCTATACCGATGCCAACCCGATCAAGTATTGGGATGACGACCTGTTTGGGTATATGCGCGCGCCGGGCAAGTCGGATACGGCCAAGAAGAGCCGCGAGCAGTTGACGATGCTCGACGAGGCGACGCCGGTGACAGACACGATCACGCGGGCGTCGCCGCTGCGGGTGAGCACGCTAGTCTCGATTGCGCCGGTCAACCCGACCAACGATTTTGGCGTGATGTCGCGCCACGAGGGGAATCCGGTGCCGCACGAGCACCAGTTCTACCGCACAACGCTCAAGGGGCTCTTCTCGCTCGACCTGTGATCGGGCGGCACCTTCTCGTACCGGAGCCGCTCCGGGTTCCGCAATCTTGATGATGAGCGGGTGAAGATGATCAGTGACTATCGCGGCGCCGAGCATCTGGAAGCGGAGAAGTCGTACCGCTTGCCCAAAGAGGAGCGGCTGGCGCGGGTGAAGGCGCTCTTTACCGGGATGGCCCACCTCGAAGGCGGGGCGAAGCAGACGCTGCACTACACTGATGTCAGTCCGGTGTTGGTGATCTTTGCCGTGACCAAAGGCGGGAACCACATCTTCCACCATACGGTGGGAGCCAATCGCGCCGGCCAGCCTGAGATCAAGATCGACGCGCTGCGCGAGGCGTTGCAGGTGTTCGCCGATGGCATTCTGTCGCCGGTGTACGTGGGATGGGTGAAGGGCTATCTCGACGAGGAGCGGGCCGCGTTCGAGCAGTTTATGGCTGAACATAACGCGAGCGCCGCTGAGCGCGGCTTGCCGCGTATCGAGTTGAGCCATCCGCGGGAGGCGTTTTTGAGCTTTGTGAAGGCGTGCGATCAGCATCCGGCGTGGTTGGATTGATAAGGCGCAGAGGGGGCAGAGGCGCAAAGATTTTGACACGCAAAGGCGCAGTAGAGCCGGACGGCTGTCCGGCTTCGCAAAGGGCGCGCAGGTTTTTAAGGATAGGGTGTAAGCACGGTGGGAAAACAACCAACATATCTTTGCGTGCTTGGTGTGCCTTGTGTTGCAGGTGGTGAATGCAACAGTGCGAAAGAGTGTTGCAAGATGGCACAAGCGCGCTTGGTAAGCAACTATCAAAAACCTTTGCGTTCTCTGCGATCTTCGCGCCGTTGCGTTTGAATCCGCTGCGCCTTTGCTCACTTTGCATCTCTACATCATAGGAGTCGGCGATGCAAGCGCTTAAGATTGTGCTGGAAGGAGTGACAACCTCCTTCCGCTATCCGCACTTTATGATCGGCGTGCAACCGAGCTTCCCGTTGCCGCCGCCGGCAACGATCTACGGCCACGTGTGCAGCGCGCTCGGCGAGTGGGTTGAGCCGGAGGGGTTGGCGTTCGCGTACCATTTCACCGTCGCCGGCGAGGGTTATGACCTCGAACACATTCACGTCCTATCCGCTGCGTCGGGCAAATTGCCGGGAGGCGAACGCAAGGTGCTGAAAGGGAACGTCAACCCGTTCAAGCGCCATATTCTGCTCTTCCCGCGGTTAGTGCTCTACCTGAACCGGCCGGACTGGATCGACGCTTTCCGTTCGCCGCGCTATCCGGTGGTGCTGGGCCGTTCGCAAGACTTGGCTGCTTACACTCAGATCGAGGTGATCGAACTGCAACCGGCTGAACAGGTCTATTTCGAGCACACCTTGCTGCCGTTTGCGTTGGCGGCGCAAGTGCCGGCTGGCGTCGTGACCCTGATGCCGCGCTGGATCAACTACCTTGAGCGGCGGCGGCCGACCTTTGCCCCCTATCTGATGCTAGCCGAGCGGGTGACGAGTGCGCAGATGTTACGGTCCGGCGACCAGCGGCCGGTCTATTGGAGCGACCCGACTGCGCCGCGGGTGGATGGATTGCCGTTGGGGTTGTGGTTTCACAGCTTTGTAGGAGTCGCCGATGAGGCCATCACCATGGCCTGATGCTATCGACCATCTGTTGGCGAAGAGTGAGCAATACGGCGGCGAGACGCTAGCGGTGCACACATGGGAGGTGCTCTGCCGGCTGGTCGATCTCTACCGGCTGCGTCCGCAGCTTGCCGGCCATACCCGGTTGTGGCACTGCCTCTACTGGGCGGCGTTTCTGCACGACTTTGACAAGGCGGCGCAAGGCTTTCAGCGCTGGTTGCGTCGCGGGCCGGCGTGGCCGCACCGCCACGAAGTGCTCTCGCTGGCCTTCGTGGACGCGGTTGCGCATGGGTTCAGCGCCGATGAGCAGCGATGGCTTGTTGCCGCAATTGTTTCCCACCACCGCGACGAGCCAGAGATTGCGCAGACCTATCCGCTAGGCATGCGCAATGACCCACTGGTCGAGCTGTGTAACGAAGTGGACGCCAACACCGCCGGGTTGCTGGCCGATTGGCTGGCGACCTGCGCCAACCCGTGGCGCGAACAGCTCGGGTTGGCCGCGGTGGCGGAGGCCATCATGCCGCAACCGGTGGAGATCAACGCCAAGCGGGTGCGCTACTGGTTGCAGGTCTATCACGACTGGGTGGCCGAGTTGGGGTATGCCTAGGCCGCGCGCCTGCCCGGCATTCTACTGCGTGGCTTGATCACCACCGCCGATCACATGGCGTCGGCGCACGTGCAGCAGGTGCCGCCGCCGATCGGCGGCGCGTGGCCGGCATTGGCACAGCGCCTCGTACCGGCGGGGCAGCAGGTTTACGAACACCAGCGGCGCAGTGGCGAGGTCGGTGGGCAATCGGCGTTGCTGATGGCGCCGACCGGCAGCGGCAAGACCGAAGCGGCACTCTATTGGGCGTTGGGTGATGGCGGCTGTCCGCCGGCGCGTATCTTTTACACCCTGCCCTATCAGGCCAGCATGAACGCAATGTACGACCGGCTCCGGCGCAGCTTCGGCGATCACGCGGTTGGCTTGCAGCATGGCCGGGCGGCGCAAGCGCTCTACGCTCGCTTCCGCGAAGGCGAGGAGTGGTCAGCGGCAGCGGCGCGGCGGGTGCAATGGGAGAAAAACCTGAACATCCTGCACGCCCGCCCGCTCAAGGTGCTCAGTCCCTACCAGTTGCTCAAAGCTCTCTTCCAACTGCGCGGCTTTGAAGCGATGCTGGCCGATTATACCCACGCCGCCTTCATCTTCGACGAAATCCACGCCTACGAACCGAAGCGACTAGCGTTAATCACCGGTCTGATGCGCTATCTGCGCGAACGGTTCGCGGCCCGCTTCTTCGTCATGTCGGCCACCTTTCCGCAGATCTTCCGCAACCGTCTGTACGAGGCGCTCGGCGATGCGCCGCTGATCAGCGCCACCCCGGAAACCTTTGCCCGTTTCCGCCGCCATCGCCTGCACCTGCGCGACGGCGAACTGACCGATCTGGCGACGATCAGTGAAATCGCGGCGCAAGTGCGCGCCGGTCAGCAAGTGCTGGTCTGCGCCAACACCGTGGCGCGGGCGCAAGAGGTGCGCGACAAACTGGCCCAAGCCGGTTTGGGGGCCGAGCACCTGATCCTGATCCACAGCCGGTTTACCTATGGCGACCGCAACCGGCTCGAACAGGCAATCCGGGAACGGTGCGCCAGCGATGCCTCTCAGCGTCCGCCACTGGCGCTGGTTGCAACCCAAGTGGTCGAAGTCAGCCTCGATATTGACCTCGACACCGTATACAGTGATCCGGCCCCGCTGGAAGCCCTCTTGCAACGGTTTGGCCGCGCCAACCGGCGCGGTGCCAAAGGCATCTGCCCGGTCTACGTCTTCCGCCAGCCCGATGACGGGTAAGGCGTCTATGGCCGCGACCGCGATCCGGCTCGCGCCGGCCATATTGTGCGGGTGACGCTGGCCGAACTCGAACGGCACAACGGCGCGATCATTGACGAAGCGGCGACCAACGAGTGGCTTGACCGTATTTATGCCGATCCCGAGCTCAGCCAGCAATGGATGGGGGACTACCAGTGGATGGCGCAGCAGGTTGATCAGATCATCAGCGGGATACGCCCATTCCAGAGCAACGAACAGCGCGAAGACGACTTCGAGCGCATGTTTGACGGTGTTGATGTCGTGCCGCACTGTTTCGAGCGCGACTATATCGAGCGACTAGTAGAGGAGCAATTTATCGAAGCAAACAACTATCTGGTCAGCATCAGCAAACGACAGTTTGCCATCTTGCGCAGCCAAGGCAAACTGCGTTGGGCGGAAGAGACCAGCAAGCGGCGGGTATGGGTCGCGCAGCTTCCCTACGACGAGCGCAACGGTCTTTCGTTCAGTGACATCGTGATTGATCCGGATTGAAGTTAAGGATGAGTCTGACGGTTCATCATCTCATCTTTACCGCCACCGCCGCCACCCCGGTCGCGCTGGCCGCGCACAGCGGGCCGGGGCTGTGCGCGGCGCAATTTCCAACGCGCTTTGGAACCGGTTTGGCGCCAACAAAAGCGCCACCACTGCGCCGGCTGCCCGCTGTTCAGCCGTTGCCCGGTGGCGGCGCTCGTCGCGCCGATGCGCAGCGAAGACGAAAAAGGCAGCGAGCAGCGCCCGCGCCCGTATGTGGTGCGCCCGCCCCGCGACAGTGGCAGGCGCTACCAACCCGGCGAGACCATCCGGTTTGGCCTTGCCCTCTTTGGTCAGGCCGACATCTTCTTCCCCTTCATCGTCATGGCGGTGCGCGAACTCGAACGTGACGGCATCGGCATCGGCTTGGCCGAACTTGGTCGCCGGCGCGGTACGATCAAACTCAATGCGATCGAAGCCTACAATCCGCTGAGCGGCGAGCGGCAGATGCTCTACCCGCTGCCCAGCGGCAACGTCAACTTTCCCAGCCTGCCGATCGATGCAACGGCGGTGCAAGACTACGCGGCGCGGTTGCCGACCGATCAGATCACGCTCACCTTTCACACGCCGGTTCGCTTGGTCGACCGAGACCGGCTCGTGAAGTAGATCACGCTCAGACCGCTGATCCAGCGTCTCATGCGCCGGCTTGACGACCTCAGCCGGGCGTATGGCAACGGCCCGCTAGCGCTCGACTTTCGCGGCCTGCTCGCCATCGCCGAGCAGGTTACAACGACGGTCGATCAGACGCGCTGGGTTGACGTGGTGAGTGTTTCGGCGCGCCAGCAACGGCGACCCCGGTGGGCGGGCTGGTCGGCAGCGCCACCTTCAGCGGGCCCTTGCGCCCCTGCGCGATCTCATCGTCTGGGGCAGCCTGATCCACGTCGGGCGCAACGCGGTCAAAGGCGACGGCTGGTACACCCCGACTGGGATGGCGGTCTTGCCGTAACGCTAGCGGCGAAGCATTGCTTTGCGAACTTGACAGCAACAGGCATTTCGGAGTATCAATGAACACACCGGCAGCGCACGACAACCAAGCCAGCATCACAGCCATCAGCGCACTGCGTGATCATTTTCGCACCTTAACAACCAGTATGTCACCCATTGCGGGCGGCGCCGGTACAGATAAGGAAGACTGCGCCATAGAACTCATTGTTAGCGAACGCGGCAGTTTTGTCGGCAAACACCAAGGCCGGCTGCGAGTCACCAACGACAACGGCGAGAAACGCGAGGTGCCAATTATGCACCTGCGGCAGGTGATCATCTGCGGCGGCGGGATTGCGATCAGCAGCGACGCCGTGCGCGCGTGCAGTGAAGAGGGCATTCCCCTCCACTTCATCAGCGCCAATGGTACCCCGCACGCCAGCCTCTACAGCGCCGGCCTCAACGGCACCGTCCTCGCCCGGCGCGCGCAATTGCGCGCCTACGACGGGCCGGCCGGCGTCGCCCTTGCTCGCGCCTTCACGCTCGGCAAGCTCGGCAACCAAGCCAACCTCTTGCGCTATGCGGCGAAAAACCGCAAAGAAACGGCTCCAGAGGTCTACGAACAGCTCATGGCGGTTGCGGGCGAAGTGGTTGACTACCAAATCGCGGTTGAACGGCTGCGGGGCGAGACGGTTGACGAGATCCGCGAAGCGCTGATGGGGATCGAAGGCCGCTATGCCGCGCGCTACTGGCAAGCCATCGGCCTGCTCGTGCCAGCCGAACTCAACTGGCCGGGGCGCGAAACCCGTGGCGCGAGCGACCCGTTCAACCAAGCGCTCAACTACGGCTACGGCGTCTTATACGGCCAAGTCGAACATGCCCATCGTCTTAGCCGGCCTCGACCCGTATGTCGGTCTCTTGCATGCCGACCGGCCGGGCAAACCGAGTCTGGTGCTCGATCTGATCGAAGAATTCCGCCAAGCGGTGGTTGACCGGCCCTTGTTAAATCACCCGCGGCTGGCAGATCGGGCGTGAAGACGACAGGCGGCTCGATCAAGCCACCCGCGAACGGATCGTCAGCAAAGTGCTCGAACGGCTCGAATCGACCGAACCGTATGAAGGCAAACGGCAACCGCTCCGGCACATCCTTCAGTGCCAAGGGCGCCACATCGCCACCTTCGTGCGCGGCGAACGCGAAAGCTACACGCCCTTCGTGATGGGTTGGTAAGCGAGGCTGGCCATGCAATGTCTCGTCATCTACGACATCCCTGACGACCGGGCGCGGCAGCGCGTCGCCGACGCATGTCTCGACTATGGTCTACAACGGATCCAATACAGCGCCTTTGCCGGCAACCTCAGCCGCGCTCACCAACGCGCGCTCTTCGGCGAAATCGCGCGCCGGGTCAAAGGCCGCACCGCCAACGTCCAACTCTTCGCCTTCGACGCCCAAACGTGGAGCGAACGGCGGACACTGGAGCAGAACTATGACGATGCCTGATCTAGACACCATCGAAGTCAGCGACATCAAACAACGGCGCTATTGCCCGCGCGTCGTGTGGTACACCTACTGCTTGCCGGCTATCCGGCTCAAGACCGATCTCATACGGCAGGGGGGGCCAGCCACCGGGCGGAAGAAGATCGCGAAGAACGGCGGTCATTGCGCACCTACGGCTTAAAAAGCGGCGAACGGTTCTTCAACGTCTACCTCCGGTCAGAGCGGCTCGGCGTCAGAGGCATCCTCGATCTAGCGATTGCCGTCCCAACCGTAGCGACCCGGCGGCGAAAGCGGTCGTAGTTGACTACAAAGACAGTGAACAGGCGGCGGGGCCGCACTTCAAACTGCAAGTTGGGGCGTATGCGCTGCTGATTGAAGAGGTATGGAGCATACAGATCGAAGCAGGCTGGATCTACCACCTCCCCTTGCGCAAAGCGGAAAAAGTAGCGATCAGCCCGCAACTTCGGCGCAACGTGATCGAAGCGATCAACGCGATCCAGCAAGCTATTCGGACGGAAGCGCTGCCGCCGCCGCCGAGCAGCCGGGCGCTCTGCGTCAACTGCGAATTTCGCCGCTTCTGCAACGACGTTGTTTGAGAGCGGCGGCCAAACGGGCTTGCTAAGCGGTTCATTCGCAACTCGCGCGCTGGCGGTCAAACCAAGCGGCTACCAGCACGCTCGAATCGATCGCCTGATCGGCGCGATGCGTATCAGAGCGCGATGGGCGGCATTCGCGTTTCAACAATTTCGGCTCACGGTAGAGCACTCTTGTATCATCTGGTTTGCACTGAAGAGGGCGATTGCTTCGGGGGCAGCCCCCGCGCAATGACAGAAGGCAAGCGATGCGCGCCATCGGACGTCGCACCATGGCTGTATAAAATTGTTGGGTTGGGGTTTAGGTGTGTTGTAAACCCATAGGCTTCGGGTTGCACTGTTGGCGTGGTGCGCAGTGAACGGTGTTTGCCGGATGCTTCAGCCGTTGTGCCGATGTGTTCTTGGTCGCTTTTTGTTATGATGCCGGTGGTACGGTCCGGTTGGTAAGCTGCCCGTGCCACCGTTTTTTGGCGAAAGGCGTTGTTGGTATGGTGGCTCGGCTGCGTTCGGCGCGCCATCCGCGCTTGGCGCTGGTTGCGCTGGCGTTTATTGCGTTTGTTGGCTTGGGGATGCCGGATGGCTTGTTTGGCGTGGGGTGGCCGTCGCTGCGGGCCGATTTCGCTTTGCCGCTTGATGCGCTCGGCAGTTTGTTGGCGGTAGGGGTGGCCGGCTATACCACGTCAAGTTTTTTCACCGGGACGCTGCTGGCGCGGTTTGGCGTGGGGCGGATGTTGGCGTTGAGCTGTTTGCTGACCGGGGTGGCATTGCTGGGGTATACCCTCGTGCCGCTGTGGTGGATGGTGGTGGCGCTGGGGGTGGTGGCTGGCCTTGGCGCCGGTGCGATCGATGCTGGCTTGAATACCTATGTCGCGGCCCATTTTGGCGCGCGCTTGATGCAGTGGCTGCACGCGAGTTGGGGATTGGGGAGTACATCTGGCCCGTTGCTGATGACGGCGGGTTTGGCGCTCTGGCAGTCGTGGCGGGTGGGGTATTGGATTGTCGGTGGGTTTCAACTCGTTTTGGCATTGGGGTTTTTCCTCACGCTGTCGTTGTGGGAACAGCCGGCGCCTGTGCCGGGTGGGCAGAAGCGGTTGACCGATTATCAGACGCCGTTAGGGCTGGCGTTGCGCCAACCGGCGGTGTGGGTGAGCGTTGCGCTCTTTGTGCTCTATGTCGGCGCTGAAACGGCGTTGGGGGTGTGGGCCTATACGTTGTTGACCGAGGCGCGTGGGGTCGAACCGGCGTTGGCCGGTGTTGTGACCGGTAGTTATTGGTTGATGTTTACGATTGGTCGGGTTGCTGCCGGGGTGGTGGCGGTGCGCACCGGCTTTGACCGGCTGGTGCGCGGCGGTTTGCTTGGTGCGTTGGTGGGGAGTGCTTTGTTGATTTGGCATCCAGCGCCAAGCGTGAATGTGCTGGCGATTGGGTTGATTGGGTTGGCGATCGCGCCGATCTTTCCGGCCTTGATGTCGAGCACGGCAGCGCGCGTCGGTGATCAGTTTGCGGCGCATACGATCGGTATGCAGATGGCGGCGACCGGGGTTGGGATGGCGCTGATCCCGGCTGGGATCGGGGTGTTGGCTGACCGGCTATCGCTTGAGCTGATCCCGCTCGGTCTGTTGGTGGTGTACGCGGTGTTGTTTGGGTGTTATCTGCTCGCGATGCGCCTTGCCGCTTTGGATCAATGATGCGCCCTCATTTGGTCGGGCTTGTTGCGAACCGGATAGTTTCAAACGTGCCATATTGGTAGTACAATGAGATAACGCACCGCAGCAGGCGGAGATTGCGGCGCCGTACCGGCGGAGGCTCGTGTGGAGATTGATATTGCGCTTGCGCGTGCATGGGCGCAACGCGCCGGCGAGTTGCTCTTGCGCTCGTATTTTAATCAGGTGTCGCCGGAGCGTAAGCTCGATAAGAGTCTGGTGACGGCGGCTGATAGCGCGATTGAAGATTGGTTGCGCGAGCAGATTCATGCCCGCTATCCTGATCACGGCGTGATGGGTGAAGAGCGTGAGCCGGTAGGCCTCGACCGCGAGTATGTGTGGGTGATTGATCCGATTGATGGCACGAGTTCGTTCGTTTCGGGCCTGCCGATGTGGGCCGTGTCGATTGGGGTGATCCGGAGCGGGCAGCCGGTGGCTGGCGTGATCTATTTGCCGGTGTTGGGCGATTGTTATTGGGCGCTGGCCGGCGGGAGCGCGTTTTGGAATGAGACTCCGATCCACGTGGCGCCGCCGCAGCCGCCCAGTCCCAATGATTGGATTGCGATCCCTTCGACCTTCCATCGCGCCTATACCATCCATTATCCCGGTAAGGTGCGAGTGTTGGGATCGGTGGCGGCTGATTGTTGTTATGTGGCCCGCGGGCAGGCGCAGGCGGCGATTATTGGGCGTGCGAAGGTGTGGGATGTGGCCGCCGGCTGGGTGATTGTGCAAGCTGCTGGTGGAGTGGTGTGCCCGTTAGAGGGCGAATTGCCCGATTGGCAGACCTTGCTGCACACGGTGCGGTTGCCGACGCCAGTGGTGATTGGCCATCCGCAGCAGGTAGCACAGGTCTGCGCGTGGGTGCGGCGGATGACGCCGTGAGCCAGCAGAGGGGGTGTGAGGAGTGGGTGAGTTGGTAGCGCGGCGCAAGCCGCGCTTTTTGTTATAATGGTGGGTATCGAAGCGCTTGCTGATGAATGCATCAAGGAGTGTCCTATGACTGCGCCTGCCGTGCGCCATATTCGTCTTGTCACCGAAATTCCCGGCCCGCGTTCGCGTGAGTTGCTGGCCCGGCGCGATGCTGCCGTGGTGGCCGGTTTGGGCCGGGCGACGCCGATTGCGATTGCTTCTGGTCACGGCGCGTTGGTGACGGATGTTGACGGCAATACCCTGATCGATTTTGTCAGCGGGATTGGCGCCTTGGCGGTCGGCCATTGCCCGCCGGAGGTAGTGAGTGCAATTCAGACACAGGCTGAGCAGTTGATCCATCTGTCGGCGCTGGTTGGTACCTACGAGCCGTATGTCGCTTTGTGCGAGCGGCTCAATGCACTGGCCCCGATCAGCGAGCCGTGCAAGACGTTGCTGGCGAATTCGGGTGCGGAAGGGGTTGAGAATGCGATTAAGTTTGCCCGCACCGCGACTGGCCGTCCGGCGATTATTGTCTTCGATGGCGCCTACCACGGGCGCACGCTGTTGACGCTCTCGCTGACCTCGCGCACCTATTTTAAGAAGAAGTTTGGCCCCTTTGCTCCCGAAATCTACCGCGCTCCCTTCCCGTATGCCTACCGGATGGGCCTGAGCGAGGAAGAGGCGGTTGAGCAGTGTTGGGCGGCGTTCGAGCGTATGCAGATTGCGGGGGTTGACCCCGAAACAGTGGCGGCGGTGTTGATCGAGCCGGTGCAGGGTGAGGGCGGCTTTATTCCGGTGCCGGTGGAGTTTATGCGCCGTCTGCGCCAATTCTGTGACCGCAACAGTTCGTTGCTGATCGTCGATGAGGTGCAGAGTGGCTTTGGCCGTACCGGTACCCTGTTTGCGATCGAGCAGTTTGGCGTTGAGCCGGATATCATCGTCGCCGCTAAGAGTATTGCTGCCGGGATGCCGCTGGCGGCGACCATCGGGCGGGCGCGGGTGATGGATAAGGCGCATTATGGTGGGGTGGGCGGCACGTATGGCGGCAATCCGCTGGCCTGTGTGGCGGCGCTGGTGACGATTGATATCATCGAGCGCGAGCGGCTGCTGGATCGGGCCAAGGCGATTGGTCAGCAGATCCGCGCTCGCTTTGAGCCATTGCTGGCCGATGATACGCTCGATCCGCTGGTTGGTGATGTGCGCGGCATGGGGGCGATGATCGGGATCGAGCTGGTGAAGGATCGGCGCAAGCGCACGCCGGCCGCTGCCGAAGAGGTGCTGGCGATTCTGGGCCGCGCGCTCGAACGTGGGGTGCTGGCGATGCGGGCTGGTCTGTATGTGAACTGCATCCGCTTGCTGGCGCCGCTGGTGATTACCGATGACCAGCTTGATGAAGGGCTTGAGGTGTTGATCGGCGCGATGCGCGGGTAGCACGTACACGTGAGAGCGCATCGTTATGCGCTCTCACATACTAATGTTTCTGCACAAGGATTGCTATGCCTATTACCGTTGTCCAAACTCAACCCGAACACATCCCGCAGTTGGTAATTCACCAGCGAATCTGTTTTCCGACCCTCGACCCGGAAGATCACTTTAGCGCTGAGAATTTTGCTGCCCATTTGCGGCTCTTTCCCGCAGGTCAGCACGTGGCGCTCGATGGCGATCGCGTGGTTGGTCAAAGCAGCACCTTCCGCATTAGCGGCGAAAAGGTGTTTTGCCAGCACACCTTCGAAGAGATTGTCGATCACGGCAATTTCGGCCATCACGATCCCAATGGCGAGTGGTTATACGGCGCTGATATGAGCGTTCACCCTGATTACCGCGGGCGTGGCATCAGCCGTATGCTCTACGATGCGCGCAAGGTGTTGATCCGCCGGCTGGGAATGCGGGGCATGGTTGCTGGTGGGATGTTGCCCGGTTACGTTGCGTATCGCGACCAGATGCCGGTTGAGGAGTATGTGGCTGCTGTGGTGGCGGGCCGGTTGAGCGATCCAACGCTGACGCCGCAATTGCGCAGTGGCTTTACCGTGCAGGGCATTCTCTACAATCATATCCGTGACGCGCTAGCGCCCCACGCGGCGTTGATTGTGTGGGAAGCGTAACGGCATGGTTTCGCTCAATGTCTTTCATCGCCAGAACGTGCAACCAGTCGCCGATCTCGATCAGATCAGCGACTTGCTCTTGCAGCCGCGCACCTTGATCTGGCTCGATCTTGAGCAGCCGTCTCCGGCTGAGATTGACTTGTTGCGCGCGGAGTTCGGCTTTCATCCGCTCGCAATCGAAGATGCTTTACAAGAGCACGAGCGGCCCAAGATCGAGACCTATCCCGGTTATTACCTGATCATCTTTTACAGCGTTGAATACGATGCTGCCGAGCGCGAATTACGCTTCTTGCCGATCACGCTGTTCGTCGGCGCGAACTATCTGGTCAGCATCCGGCCCGGCCCGGTGCGCCACGTCCAGCAGACGCTGGCCCGCTGGCAGACGAATAGCCATGTGCCCGGCTATCAGGTGAGTAGCGTCCTCTATGCGCTGATTGATGCCGTTGTTGATGACTACTTTGTCGTGCTTGACCAGATCGGTGAACAGATTGATGATGTGGAAGAGGCGATCTTTCAGCGTGGCCGCCAAGAGGTGGCGAATGAAATCTTTACGCTCAAGAAAGATTTGCTCTTCTTCCGCCGGATTGTCGCCCCCGAACGCGATGTGCTCAATGTCTTGCTGCGCCAAGAAGTGCGCATCTTCCAGCCCCGCGAATTGGCCTATGTGCGCGATGTCTACGATCATCTCGTGCGTGTGACCGAATCGATTGACCTCTACCGCGATTTGCTGTCGAGCGCGCTCGATAGCTATCTGTCACTCCAAGGCAATCAGCTCAACCAGCTGGTGAAGGTGTTGACCCTCTGGTCAATTATTCTGATGGCCTGCTCGTTGGTGGCCGGAATATACGGCATGAATTTTGTACTTATGCCTGAGCTTGAACAACCGTGGGGCTATCCGTTTGCGTTGGGGTTGATGGCGACAATTGCGCTTAGTCTGGCGATCTATTTCAAGCGGAGGAAGTGGTGGTAGCCGGGCCAGTCTTGTTGCTCGATGGCGCGCCGGTAGCGGCTCCCATTGTGGCAGAGCGGAACGTGGTTGAGTGGTCGTGCGCGGTGCCGGCAGGAGCGACGGCGCAGTTGGTGATTGGCGGCAAACCGCTCGAACCGTTTCTCCGGCCCAGCGACGCGCTGTGGCGCTGGCGCTGGCAAGCGCCGGCAGCCGCAGGAACGTATCCGGTCTGTTTGACCATCACCGCCGCAACGCAGGTGACGGAATGGCATGGCCAAGTACAGGTTGCTCCTTCCCTGCTCGATGCGCGTCGCTACGCCGCGTTGCTGGCCGATCTGGCCGAATTGGCGCCGGCGCTGGCCCATGCCCTGAGCGGTGGCCGCCACCCTGCCGGCAGCGGTGACGCCGGCCAGCCTGATCGCGCGGCGCTGCTGGCGCTCTTGATCGGCCAGCAACGCGGCGTAGCGACGCGCATCGAGCAGGGAAGGAGCAACCTGTAC
>NZ_DAOTWH010000127.1:0-5951 GCF_034435895.1 Chloroflexus sp. | reverse complement strand
GGCGCAAGAAGCCGTACCGCTACCGCTGGCCCGACGAGGTGCGCGATGAAATCCTCGCCCGCCTATTGGAGCTGAACGCCGCCATCGCTATGACGCAAAGCGAGCAAAGGCGCAGAGACGGGTAACGCAAAGACGCAGAGGATGGTTATGTGCCCCCTCCGGGGGGAGGAGTCCCACTCCCCTCCCCCAACAGGGGCCGGGGGGGGGGGCGCAAAGACGCAGAGGATGGTCAACACAAAGACGCAGAGGGCGCAAAGGGATGTGATAGGGGGCTGCGAGTGCGCTGCTACTCAATCACCAAAAACCCTTCGTGCCCTCTGCGGAGCCGGACAGCCGTCCGGCTTTACCGCGCCTTTGCGTTCTCTGCGAAGCCGGACAGCCGCCCGGCTCTACAGCCTGCTTGACGAACCGCCGCGACCATGGTATATTTCCCTCGTCGAAGCGGGAAAAGAGTAAGGTAAGCGTTCTTATGCACAACGCGCGCTTTTACACCTACTTCTTTTACTTTACCAGCCCACAATTGGACTGGTCGCTTCGCATTTCCTGAAGACGCACGCAAGCACAGAGCAAGCACAAGGGGGCGCGAGGCGAACAAACCTCGCGCCCCCTCTGTTATTGCCGCGGAGGAGAGGCAATGAACGTTCGTTGTCGCGGAGTACGAGGAGCGACCACCTGTGCCGAAAACACACGCGAAGCGATTCTGGAAGCGACCCATGAATTGCTCACGTTGTTGATCGAAGCCAACGGCATCGAGCCAGAAGACATCGCCAGCGCCATTTTCACCACCACCCCCGACCTCAACGCCGAATTTCCCGCGGTGGCGGCGCGGGCGATCGGATGGATCGACACCGCCTTGCTCTGCGGCCACGAAATGGCCGTGCCGGGCAGCTTGCCGCGCTGCATTCGCGTCTTAATCCACTGGAACACCACCAAACGCGCCGATGAAATCGTCCACGTCTACATCCGCGAAGCGCGCGGCTTGCGCCCCGAACGGGCCGCGCTGATGAGCGCCTTCCGCGTCGCAACGCCACTGCCGCCGGAGGAACGGCCATGAGCCGCCGGCACGCGATCGAGCCGGCGCAACGGTGCGCCGCGCCTGAGGTGACCAAGCTGCTTGCGCTGCAGCACCGGGCGCTCGCGTTGGGTGATGTGACCGCATGCTCTTCCCCTTGTGACGCCGGGCATCCTCTGCCCGTTTCGTCTCCAGATTCCTGTACCCCTGAGGAGGATCGTTCCATGATTGTCGTGATGGAGACCGGCTCGACCCAGAGCCAAATCGAAGCAGTGTTGGCCCGGCTGCGCGAGCATAACTTGCGCGGCCATTTAACTGTCGGCGAGGAACGGACGGTAGTGGCGGTGGTGGGAGCGGCCATCCCGCCGACGCTGCGCGAAGAGTTAGAGCATTTCGATGGCGTGAAAGAGACGGTGCGGATCACGCAGCCTTATAAACTAGTGTCGCGGGAAGTCAAACCGCACGATACCATCGTGCAGGTGGGGGAAGTGAAGGTCGGCGGCGGCCATTTGGCGATCATTGCCGGCCCCTGCTCGGTCGAGAGCGAAGAGCAGATTAAGGCCACGGCGCGGGCGGTGCGCGAAGCCGGCGCCAACATGTTGCGCGGCGGCGCGTTCAAACCCCGCTCTTCGCCATACAGCTTCCGCGGTTTGGGCGAGTACGGTTTGCAGTTGCTGGCCCAAGCCCGCGCCGAGACCGGCCTGCCAATCGTCACCGAAGTGATGACGCCGGCTGATGTCGAACTAGTGGCGAAATACGCCGACGTCTTGCAGATCGGCGCGCGCAACATGCAAAACTACCAATTGCTGGAAGAGGCCGGGCGCAGCGGCATGCCGGTGCTGCTCAAGCGCGGTTTGTCGGCGACGATCGAAGAGTGGCTGCTCTCGGCAGAATACATCATCGCACAGGGCAACCCCAACATCATCCTCTGCGAACGCGGCATCCGCACCTTCGAGACGGCTACCCGCAACACGCTCGATCTCAACGCGGTCGCAGTGGTCAAGAAACGCTCACACCTGCCGGTGATCGTCGATCCCAGCCACGGCACCGGCAAATGGTATCTGGTGCCGCCGTTAACGCTGGCCGCCATCGCCTCGGGGGCCGATGGCGTGATCATCGAAGTGCATCCCGACCCCGATCGGGCCAAATCGGATGGCGGCCAGTCGCTCAATCACGAGAATTTCATGAACCTAATGCCGAAACTGCGCGCAGTGGCCAAGGCGGTGGGGAGCAATTGGTAATCGCTCCCCGCGGTGACGGCAGGCAATACGTAGAGACGCACGGCCGTGCGTCGCCAGATAGCGGTGGCAGTGGTCTCCGCCATGCGACGCATTGCCCGCCATGTCACAGCGTGGTACAATGATTTGACGAGATCAGGAAACGTCACCGATTCATACCTTTCATACCTTGAGCGAGGCAGTATGGAAAAATCGACGTGGACGACGAAGGTAGGGCTGGCGCAGATGCTGAAGGGTGGCGTGATTATGGATGTGGTCACCCCTGAGCAAGCGCGTATCGCCGAAGAAGCCGGCGCGGTGGCAGTGATGGCGCTCGAGCGAGTGCCGGCTGACATTCGCGCGCAGGGCGGCGTCGCCCGCATGAGCGATCCGGAGCTGATTCTGGCGATCAAGCAGGCCGTCACCATTCCGGTGATGGCGAAAGCGCGGATCGGTCACTTCGTCGAGGCGCAAGTGTTGGAGGCGATCGGCGTCGATTATATTGACGAGAGCGAAGTGCTGACGCCGGCTGACGAAGAGCATCACATTAACAAGCACAAGTTCCGGGTGCCGTTTGTGTGCGGCTGCCGCAATCTGGGCGAGGCGCTGCGCCGGGTGGCCGAAGGGGCGGCGATGCTGCGCACTAAGGGCGAGGCTGGCACCGGCAATGTGGTCGAGGCGGTGCGCCATGCCCGCGCGGTGTATAGCGAAATCCGCCGCTTGCAGTCGATGAACGAAGACGAGCTGTTTACCTACGCCAAGCAGATTCAGGCGCCCTACGAGCTGGTCAAGCAGGTGGCCGCCGAAGGCAAGCTGCCGGTGGTCAACTTCGCGGCGGGCGGCATCGCCACGCCGGCTGACGCGGCCCTGCTGATGCAGTTGGGGGTTGATGGCATCTTCGTCGGTTCGGGCATCTTCAAGAGCGGCGATCCGGTCAAGCGGGCGCGAGCGATTGTCGAAGCGACCACGCACTACAACGATCCAGAGATCATCGCCGAGGTGAGCAAGGGCCTTGGCGAGGCCATGGTTGGCATCAACATCGATCAGATCCCCGCCGAGCAGTTGATGGCGCGGCGTGGGTGGTAGCAGGAGGCGGGCGGGCAGCACCCCGCTCCGCGCCCAAAACTGTATGACAGTTGGCGTGTTGGCCCTGCAGGGCGATTTTCGTGAACACTGCGCGGTCTTGTGCCGGATCGGCGTCGAGCCGGTCGAGGTGCGCTTGCCGCGCCAGCTTGCCCGCGTCGAGCGGCTGATTATTCCCGGCGGCGAAAGCACGACGATCGGGCGGCTGTTGGTGATGTACCAGATGTTGGAACCGATCCGCGAGCGGGCCGGTCGCGATTTAGCGATTTGGGGCACCTGCGCTGGTGCTATCTTGCTGGCCAACGAGGTGGTTGGCCAAAAGCAGGGCGGCCAGCCGACGATTGGCGCAATGAATCTCACCATTCAGCGCAATGCCTACGGCAGCCAGCTCGACAGCTTTGAGGCGCCGATCACGATGCCGATCATCGGCGAAGCGCCGCTCCCCGGCGTCTTCATCCGCGCACCGCGCATTGTGGCGCTCGGTCAGGGGTGCGAGGCGGTTGGTTGGTTAGAGGACGGCAGCGTGGTGGCTGCCCGCCAAGGTCGTTTGCTGGCGACCACGTTCCATCCTGAGTTGACCGGTGATGATCGGGTTCACCGGCTCTTTCTGGAATTATGATACGAACCGTGACGCTGGGCGATCTCTGGTTGCTCCGGCGGAAACCTCGCTACCAACAGGTGCTCTACACCGAACGACTGTTGGCGTATAGCCACCGGCCGCTTTGGTTTGCGTTGCAGAGCATGCTGGCCGGCAACCATCGCGAGCGGATGACGCTGGTGCTGGCCGAACGGGGCGGGTTTGCGTTGGCGCAGGCGATGGGCCGGCTGGGCCGGCCCGAACAAGATGTGATCTATCTGGCGACCAACGGCACGCGCAGCGAGCAGACTCCCAGCGATTACGAACTCTGGTTTCACCTGTTGCACCGGCTCTGCGCTGATGCGGCGCAGCATTCGGTGCAGCGCCTCTATGCGGCCTTGCCGAGCCAACACAACGAGTTGCGCGAAATTTTTCGCCAAGTCGGCTTTCAAGCTTATACCCATCGCCAGATCTTGCACCTTTCAGGGCCGGATTGGGATCAGGGCACCCGGCTGGCGCCGATGCGGGCGCAATCGCGGCGCGACCATTGGGCGATCCACAAGTTGTATGGCATCGTGGCGCCGCATCTCGTGCAACAGGCGGAAGTGCGCAACGCGCGCCATTGGACGCTCTACCAACCCTATTCGCTCGTGCGCCGGCAGGCGTGGGTGCTGGGGCCGGATGATGATCTGACTGCTTACTTGCGTTTGCTCAGCGGGCCGAGCAGTCACGTCTTTTCGTTGCTGATCCGGCCTGATGCGCGCGAACAAGCGGTGGATGTGTTACGGTTCGGTCTGGCCCAGCTCAGTGATAGCCGGCCTGTCTATTTAATCTTGCGCGAGTACCAGCAAGAGTTGTTTGAATCGGCGGTGCGGTTGGGTTTTCAACCGGTGGGTGAGCAAATCTTACTCGTTAAGCATACCGTGGTGCCGATTCGCCGCACGGTGCTGGCCCCCTCGTTGGAAGTGGGGCTAGAGCCGCGGGTGTCGGTGCGCCGGTATGCTTGGCCCCCAACAGTGCGGGAGGAGCGCTAAGCGGTTATGGCTGTGACGGATGCGACCAACGATATTCAACTTTTGTTAGCGACACTGCCGCCGGCGATCCGGGAGGCGATCCAGAAAGCCAACGATCAGGATAATCTGCTCGAAATTGTGATGGATCTCGGCCGGTTGCCGGAAGCGCGCTATCGTGGTCATGAGTTGTTCTTAAGCAATCGGGAAGTGACCGCCGAAGATATCAATTACGTGATCGCACGCATCGGCGAGTTCGGCGAGGACAACCGCGCTGGCATTCCCCGCACCCTCCACCGCATTTCCGGCATTCGCAATCGCCGCGGCGTGGTGATTGGGCTGACCTGCCGGGTGGGTCGCGCCGTGTATGGCACGGTTGATATTATTCGCGATCTGGTGGAAACTGGGCAAAGCATTCTGTTGCTGGGCAAGCCGGGCACTGGCAAGACGACGCTCTTGCGCGAGACGGCGCGGGTGCTGGGTGACGAGCTGCGCAAGCGGGTGGTCATTGTCGACACCTCGAACGAGATTGCCGGCGATGGCGATATTCCCCACCCCGGCATCGGGCGGGCGCGCCGGATGCAGGTGCCGCGTCCCGCCGAACAGCACAATGTGATGATCGAGGCGGTCGAGAATCACATGCCCGAAGTGATTGTGATCGACGAAATCGGCACCGAGCTGGAAGCGGCGGCGGCGCGCACCATCGCCGAGCGCGGCGTGCAGTTGGTGGGCACGGCCCACGGCAATACCCTCGATAACCTGATGGTCAACCCGACCCTCTCTGATTTGGTGGGTGGGATTCAAGCGGTGACGCTGGGTGATGAAGAGGCGCGCCGGCGCGGCACCCAAAAGACGGTGCTGGAACGGAAAGCGCCGCCGACTTTCAGCATTTTGGTTGAGATTCAGTCGTGGGATAGCGTGACCGTCTACCCCGATGTGGCGGCGGCGGTTGATGCAATCTTGCGCGGCGAAGAGCCGCCGTGCGAGCAACGCTTCCGCGAGCCGAACGGGACGGTGCGGCGCGAACCGGTGCGGCGCGCGCCGATTGATGC
>NZ_DAOTWH010000126.1:0-13133 GCF_034435895.1 Chloroflexus sp. | reverse complement strand
TGCGTTCGACTTGCATGCATTAGGCACGCCGCCAGCGTTCGTCCTGAGCCAGGATCAAACTCTACATGGTTGGTGCTGAGCCACAGCTTGCGCCGTTTCCCGTCACCGAATTGACGTGGCGTTTATCTCTGGTTTACTCGTCATTCAGTTGTGAAGGTGCTTCTGCGGAACGAGGGAGAAAACAAAACCAAGAAACTTCAGCAAGCTGAATTTTCTTGGCGACGTCTCTGAATTGTCTTCAGCGCGTTTCGCTCGGATTTGCTCTCCACTTGTTTGGTCTGCCTCGCTGCTCGCGAGTGAGACCTCGTTCGTTCCAGCCCGCGTAGTATAGCACGCCGGTCGTAGGTTGTCAAGAGGGTGAAAATTTGACGTTTCTTCCCTTTATAAAGCCTTAAATCAGGTTTCCGAAGCACGAGCAATTTTGTGAATTTTTCAACACTTTCGCAACGAATCGTGCGCGCTAGCTGTGTTACGATTGAAGGGGCATCAGTCAGAACGACGAGCAGTGAGGAGCTATGCTGAACCTTTCGCAAACGTTGCGCGGCGTGTCGGTGATTGAAATCGCCAGCTATATTCCGGGGCCGCTGTGTGCGGCGATCCTTGCCGGGTTGGGGGCAACGGTGATCAAGATTGAACGGCCCGGCGGTGATCCGATGCGTACTCTACCGCCCCTCGATCAGACTGGTGAAAACCCGCTCTTTTCGCTGCTCAATCACGCCAAGCAATGCCGGAAGCTCAATCTGCGCCAACCAGCCGATCAGGCTGTTTTGCGAGATTTGGTGCAATCAGCCGATGTGCTGATCGATGGCTTGCGTCCGGGTGTGCTTGGCCGGCTTGGTCTGGCTGATAATGTGTTGTTGCAGGCTAATCCGCGGTTGCTGATCGTGGCAATTGGCGGCGCGCCGGCAACCCATCCGCGCCGCGCTGAGGCGTTGCACGATTTGAATGCCCAAGCTTTGAGCGGGTTGCTCGCTGCCGGCGAGCCGCCGCCGCGCGTGCCCGGTGTTCACGCCGCCGATATGGTAAGCGGCTTGATGGCCGCCAGCGCCGTCTTGGCTGGCTTGCTCGCCCGTGCGACAACCGGCCAAGGCGGGCGAATCGAAACGTCAATGCTGGCTGCTGCCCGTTGGCTTAATGCGCCAACACTGGCGCTGGCTATGGCCGGATTAGCGGCTGATGATACGCTCAGTGGCGGCCTCGCTTGTTACCGTCTGTATCAGACGGCTGATGGCCGCTTTCTCGCGGTCGCTGCGCTCGAAACCCATTTTTGGCAACGAGTCTGCACCGCGCTCAACCGGCCCGATCTCATTCCAGTACAGTATGAACCCGCTGCGCAGCCGATACTCATCGCTGCGCTAGCGACCGCGTTTCGCCAACGTTCACTGACTGAATGGATGGCAATCTTCGCACCGCTCGACGCATGCGTTTCGCCCGTCTTGACTCCGCAAGAAGCGGCGCAAGACGGGCCGGTAAGCGTGGCATTGGCGCTCGAACCCTGCTCTACGGCATCGGGTTGACCGGTTGGCCAGCCGCAAGTTGGGCAATCGCCGGTCGTAGCTCGTCGAAGGTGATCCCGCCTTCGTAGCGCGCTTGAATCACACCGTTGCCATCGACAAGGAATGTCCACGGCTCGGTGCGCAGATTCCACTCTTGCATAGCCGGCACGAGTTTCGCCTGTTGGTATGACTCGCCGAACGGATAGGGGTAGACCTCGACGTGAATAAAGTTGACCCGATCGCCAAATTCGCTCTTGAGTTGCTTCAAAACACTCATATTCGGTGCGCAGACCGCTGTTTGACAGAAACTTGGCGTCGAGAACGTCACCACGAACGGTTTGCCGCTCGCTATGGCATCGGCAATGGTCATCCGGTAAAAATCAGGATCAGGCCGCGGATCCGACGTCAACTGATCGAGCGCAGGCACGTCAGCCGCGGTCAGATTGCGTGACGGAATGGCTTTATCACCGACCATCGGCGCAAAGGCGCGTTCGCTGACATCGAGCCGGATCCGGCTCTTTTGCGCGCCACTCGCCTGCGGAATAGCAATTTCGGCTTCCCAACCGCCAGCCCGATCAAGGTTGGCATAGGCAACGTAGAGTCCGACCGGCAGCCCTTGACCGCGATAGACGGCTTTGGCCGTCGTGACCGGCTGGGTGCGATCGCCGCCGGGACCAACGTAGTATAATATTACGTCAAGCGAAAGATTGGGATCATTGAGCGGCACGCCACCCTGCAATAAGCCAAACGGCAACCGGTTGAGGCCGACCACGAGTTCCGATGCGGCAATCACTGGTGCAATTGGCGCCGCTTCGGCGGGAGGCGACGCTGCTTGGCGGCCACAACCTGAGATGAACACGGCCACTAGCAACGCTATTGCCAAGATAAAACGCGAGTGCATCACAAACTTTCTCCTCTATTGCAAGACATCACGGCGAAACGTGGCTCGATACGTGGTTTCAGCCCGTTCCACCACAACGGTAATCTCCCACCAGCCTTCCATAGTATACGCTGTACGCGCCCAATAACGCCCCGGCCCGTCTGGCAAGGCGACCGGTCGTGTTACTCCCATTGGCATCTCCGGCATATCGAGATCGAGGTACACGTTGGCGTCATTAACCGGATTGCCCTGCGCGTCATTGAGCAAAACCACAAAATCGACCGCCGTATTCATTTTGGGCCGGTCAGGTGTGTCAAGGGTGATTGATAAGCCATCAACGACTTTCGTCTCGCGCAACGGAATAGCGCTGTTGCCACACGCAGTTACGAGAACCAGCAAGACTAGCAAACCGAGTGAACGGATGAACCCCATCATAGCGATTTCCGCACACCCTCGACCAACAACGGCAAGGCCGCCAATTGCACCAGATGAAAGAGGCCGTTGTTGTCGAATGGTATCTCGCCAATCACGACTTCGAGCGAACTGGTCTGAATGCCAGCCGCGGCTATCGTGACTAAAATCCCCAGCGTAATGCGATCAGCGCCGGGCAATTGGCGACGCCGGGCCAAATCGGCGTAGATCGCCAATGCACTGACCATCGCCGCCAATTCGTAGATAATGAACGCGAGAAAACCCCGCTGCAACCGCCAGCTGAGCCACGCAAAACCGGGAGCAGCCAGCACCAGCGCCGGCAAAACCCGCTGCCCGGTTCGTTCGCCCCAGCGATCACTGACCGCAGCAGTAGCAAAGAGCGCGATGATCAGCGCCAGCAACACGTTCAGCGGCTGCCACAGACGCTCACGGGTTGCGGGTGAGAGGCGCAACCCATGCACAATAGCCCCCAGCACACCGCTAGCGGCCAAGAGGGCAAACGCGGCTTGCCAGATGCGCCGGCGCCAACCGGCTGGGCCGCGCAAACGCCGTATCGCCAACAGCGCCGCCCCTGTTAGCGCCAAATCGGTAGCTGCCGTGGTCTGCTCACGTGGATCGGCAATAAGATGATCGGCAAGCCATCGCTTCACAGACAACCTTTATCTAGAGCACAATCTTGCGTTCGGCAATCAGGCGCTGGCGCAACCGGCGAAAGAGCGTGTCGTAATCAAGCCGCTCGTGCGTAATCTCGTATTTGTAGGCCTGCAACATCTGATGCACTTCGGCATTCAAGCGATCTTCCACTTCAAGCTCGTCGATCATAATCTCTTTGATCGCGGCTTTTAATTCGGGATCGCCGGCTTGAAATAACACCCCCTCTGTCTCGGCTAATATATCGACGAGCATCGTCGCCAGTTGCTCAACTTTCGCTGGAGAAAGCTTCATTGGTGCCTCCTCTAAATGCGTCCAGCGGCCCGAAATGCGCGCCGCACCTCGGCTAGTTCGGCGAGCCGTTCAGGCGGCAACGGACGCGCGCCGCCAAAGAGATGGGCCGCCAGTAAGGTGCGCGCGCAGTGTTCAATCTGTTCCATGCGGTGAAAGGCCTGCATCAACGTGGCGCCGTAGGTCAAGGCGCCGTGGTAGGCCAGTAAGATAGCTTCATGATCGGCGACAAACGGGGCAATCGCCGCACCCATTTCGGGTGTACCGGTTAGCGCGTAGGGCGCAGTTGGGATCGGCCCTAGCGCGATTAGCGCCTCTGGCAACAATGGTTCTGCTAAGTTGACGCCGGCCAGCGTCGCTCCTACTGCCGTTGGCGGATGGGCATGGACACACGCCATCACGTCAGGACGCTGGCGATAGACAAAGAGGTGCAGATAGCGCTCGGACGATGGTTGGCGGCCCGCCGCACCCCGAATCAAACGGCCATCGAGATCAACCACAACCAAATCGTCAACGGTTAACATCCCCTTCGCCAAGCCTGCCGACGTCATCAGAATTGTGCCATCTGGCAATCGTGCCGAGAGATTGCCGTCGCCGGCAACGATCAATCCGCGGTCATACAATAAACGACCGCACAACACCATCTCGGCGCGCAGCGCCGCTTCTACCTCAGTGAGTTCGGTGGTTGTCATAGCGTTTCTGTTGGCGTAAACGGAAGAACAAGAAGGCGGCGACAATCCAGCCCGACCATGCCAGCAACGGACGGCTAAACCGCATCATCAGCATCACGATCAGCAGTACGGTTCGCAAACTCTGGATCACCAGCCGCTTGGTCAGATCAGGCCGTGGCGTTGCCGTCCAATCAATCTGGTTGAGACGCGGCAATAAGCCGTGTTCCACACACCCTTCAAGCGAAAAGAGGTAAATGGTATCGGTGTGATGGGCAGCGAGTTGCAAATCGCGTTCGAGCGCATCCCACGCGAGCGGAGGCAAGTCTTCGGCGCTGCTTGATCGCACCGCGCTGCCGACGATACAACCGACCCCGATCGCATCAGCCGCCGGGCCGTAACTGTCGATCAGGGCGCCGCCAAGATCGTTGCCCAATTTTTCGATCGGAATACTGCTAAAACAGAGCAGCACTTCAACGTCAGCCGGCAGATCGATAATATCGAGCGCACGTTGAATGGTCGTGGTTGCAGCACGCCGATCATCAACAATCAAGGGCAATTGGTAGGTATGCACCTCGTAGCCGTCGTGATGCACTTCGGCGATCAGATCGACGTAAGCGGCCCGCGCGCTCTCGTACAAGACATTTTCGTGGGCAAGCCAGATCCGGCGCGCAATGTCACGAATCCCACGCCGCCGGCTCGCGATCACTTCCCCAAGCGGCGGTTCAATGTCAAGCCCAATCGCCTGAAAGTGCAGCTTGTGCGCGATCGCCCATCGCCGCGCGGCCCGGTAGCGCTCAATCGCTTGCGGATAGTTCTGGAGGTTAAACCAGAACCCCTCTTCCGCCGGCAACAGCAACCATGCAACCACCGGAATCCGGCGCTGGTTCAGCGTAGCAATTGCTTGCGCCGTCTCTACCGAGAGATTGTGCAGCGCAACAGCAACGCCGTATTCACCGGCGGCGAGAAAGTCAAGCAACCCCGGTGTGGCGAGCAACTCAAGCAGGGCCGGCCCTTCAAGCTCACAGAAGAAGATGATGTGGGGCCGTCCCAGCGTTGATGGTATTACGGCTGGCAGTGATCTCGTTTGCACGTCTGCATTATAGCACTGTCGCTTTCACACCGTCGCCAGTTGTGGATGGCGCCGCCAGTGCTGCGTTGCCTGTTCATAAGCGTAAGCCAGTTGCAAGACGCTGAAATCGGCGCGGGGACGGCCAATGATCTGCAATCCAACCGGCAACCCGTCATGCGTGAAGCCCGCCGGTACGGCGATGGCCGGTGTGTTACAGACCGAGATGTAGTAACACGAGCGCATCCACTCGATATAGTTGCGCATCGATACACCATTAATCTCGGTGATGTACGGTTGTTCGACTGGGAACGGCGGCACTTGGCTCACCGGCGCGATGATGAATTCGTAGCGCTGCATAAACTCGTGCAGGCGGGCCAGTAACGCCGCGTGCAAACGCATGGTGCGCCCGACCTGCGGCCCGCTCAGCGCTCGCCCAGCTTCGATGTTCCACACCACCGTATCTTTCATACGAGCGCGTTCGCGGTCGAGCAACTCACCGAGGGTCAGCTCGTAGCGAAAGGCGCGCATCACCTGAAAGATCTCGTCGGCATGGTTCAGATCGGGGGCCGCCTCTTCCACAATGCAACCGAGCTGCTCGAATACGACCCGTTGCGCGGCGATCACATCGCTCACTCGTGGATCAACCGGCAAACCGCCCAAGTCCGGGCTCCACGCCACCCGCACCCCGCGCAGATCGCGTTCGAGCGGTTGGGCAAAGATGCTAGCCGGTTCGCTGATCGAGAGTGGCGCGCGTGGGTCGGGGCCGGCAATCGCTTGCAAGACTAGCGCAATATCAGCCACCGTGCGCGCCATTGGACCATCGATCGCGAACGGCAGGTAGGGGGTAGGATCGGGCCAGACCGGGACACGACCGGGTGAGGTGCGAAAACCGACCACGTTGCAATAGCCGGCTGGATTGCGCAGCGAGCCACCCAAATCGCTCCCATCGGCAATTGGGATCATCCCGCAAGCTAACGCCACTGCCGCCCCGCCACTACTGCCGCCGCAGGTTTTGCTCAGGTCGTAGGGATTGCGGGTAGCGCCAAAAACGGGGTTAAAGGTCTGCGAACCGGCGCCAAATTCGGGCGTGTTGGTCTTGCCGATCGTTACGGCGCCGGCGGCCTTAAGGCGGGCAACGATCAGAGCGTCGAAATCGGGCACAAAATCGGCGAAGATCGGCGAGCCATAGGTAGTGCGCATACCTTTGGTTTCAGCCAAATCTTTGTGCGCCACTGGCAAGCCAGCCAACGGGCCGGGGTCTTCGCCACGCGCCAGCGCCTCGTCAATGGCGCGCGCGCGATCACGCGCCCCAGCCACATCGAGCGTAACAATTGCGTTCACCAACGGATTGAGCTTTTCAATCCGGGCTAGATGCGCCTCAAGCACTTCGCTGGCCGAAACGGCGCGCTGGCGGATCAAACGGGCAATGGCGGTCGCCGGTTGCAGGCAGAGGTCGGTGTGCATAGGAATCTCTCATTCAAGGCAACGGATGATAGCGATCAGTCGTTATCGCCGCTCGCAGTGGTTATGATACATCGGATTGCGAGGCTCTCTTTTGATGTCGGGATTGATTTGGGAATAGCAACGAACAGACGCACATGACGCAAAGGGTTAAACGGAACCAGCCGCTGAAGGCTGGGCTATGTTACGAAACCCGCAATGCAGGCTGATGGCCCTCACCCCCCGCCCCCTCTCCCACCTTGCAGCGGGAGAGGGGAAGCCGCTGGATAGCGAGCAAGGCTTTGCGGGAGCGGAACGCAGCAGCTCCCCTCTCCCGCTGGCGCGGGTTCAAGGGCGGACAGAAATTTGGTCGAGTACAACCGTTGATCGCTTTGCGATACCTCAACATCCGGCTCTACGCTCCCCGCTCCCGTGCAGTAGGTTTCGTTACTGGATTCCGCCTCTCCCCCGCTGTCATTGCGAGCGGAGGGGCAGCGCAACGCGCTGTCCCGCAGCGAAAATCCCCCGCGAGCACGAACGGGACTCCGCTCAGGCATTGTTCCCGTTCTCGTGGGAGATTGTTCGGTCGGGCGGCTCCCAGCCGCGCTAGGCGCCGCCACTCCCTCGCAATGACAACCGGCAAGCGGGTTTTGTTACCTTACCCTAGCCTAGCCCTTCTGAGTCGGGTTCCGAATCCCATGTTCCGCCCGTCCTTGTACCTCCCCTCCCCAACCCGCTGCGCCCCTGCACGCCCTTCGCGTCTTTGCGTGTAACATCATTGCGCCTTGGCTTGCGTTGCGTCTGTACAGTATCGCCCCGCTTGCCGGATATGGAGTGCGGCAGTCAAACTGCCGCACTCCGTAGCTGTCCGCCCCTCCCCCGCTGGGGGAGGGGCAAGAGGTGGGGCACCTCCTCAACCCGCAAAGGCTGGGCGATCATGCCGAAGTTCGCTCCGCGAGCTGGGATGGAATACGGATAGCCCACCGATTTTGCGTCTTTTGCGTCTTTTGGTGGCTATTCCGTAGTGTATGATGAGAACGAGCAACAAATTGCACAGCACCAGCCTCATCTTCGCTCCTTGGACGAGAGAAACCAAAACCAATGAACGACTGGATCATTTACGGCGCAAACGGCTATACCGGCGAACTGATTGCCCACGCGGCAGTGGCAGCCGGTCTGCGACCGCGGCTGGCCGGACGTAATGCGGATGCAATAAGGGCATTGGCCAACTCGCTAGGATTGCCATTCACCATTTGCCGGCTTGAGGATCGAGCAGGATTACGCCAAGCGTTGCAGGGCGCACAAGTGGTACTGCACTGCGCCGGCCCTTTCCAAGAGACCAGCGCGCCGATGATTGAGGCATGCCTAGAAACAGGTGTTCACTACCTCGACATCACCGGCGAAATTAGCGTCTTTGAGGCCGTAGCTAAGCAAGACGCTGCTGCCCGGCAAGCGGGAGTGATGTTGATGCCGGGAGTTGGTTTTGATGTGGTGCCCTCCGATTGTCTGGCTGCTCACCTTGCCCACCGACTGCCGGGAGCGACGTCGTTAGCGCTGGCGTTTCGCGCCCTTGGCTGCATTTCGCGCGGCACCGCGATCACGATGTTGACCATGGCTACGCGCGGTTGTGAACGGCGCAACGGCCAGCTCATGATGACGCCACCGTTGCACGAGGTGCGCATGTTTGACTTTGGACGCGGGCCGCAGCCGTGTGTAAGCATTCCGTGGGGAGATGTCGCTACTGCCTATTACACGACCGGCATTCCCAACATCAAGACCTTCGTTGCAATCCCACGGCGCTCACGGCGCTGGATCGATCTCACGCGACGGCTGTTGCCCATCGCACAGCTTCCCGTGATCCGAAACGGACTGCGCCACCTGCTAGCACGGACGTTGCGCGGCCCCGATGCTACCACCCGCGCCAGCGGGCGGAGCATCATCGTAGGGGAAGTCACCGATGCAACGGGACGGCGCGTAACCAGTCGCTTGACCGGCCCAGAGGGCTATGCGCTTACCGTGCAGACGGCGCTGCTGATCGTGCAGCGGGTCTTGAACGGCCACGCAAGCGCCGGCTTTCAGACCCCGGCGGGATTGTACGGCCCGGATGTTATCTGTGAGGTGCCGGGGGTGACGCGGAGCGATGAGTAGCGCTATAGCCATATCCGGTCTGTTGGCCTCCTTGGCAGGAGCATCTCTACCACCGCACTTCACCACTGCGGCAGGAGCACTGCCGCACGCTAGACATTACCAAACAGAACGTAGATCTGTCGGCACAGTGGGTTGAGGGGCAGACAGAACGATTGATCGAGTACAACTGTCGATCGCTGTGCGATGCCGTCAAGCCCTGTGCTGCGCTCCTCATCACCCCTCCCCCGCTGGGGGAGGGGCAAGAGGTGGGGCATCAGCCCGCACAGCGGGCTTCGTAACCCTAGCCCGGCCCTTCAGGGCCGGGTTCCAGACAAATGTTCTGTCCGCCCTTGAATTACAGTGGGAGAGGGGGCTGGGGAGTGAGAGCCATCAGCAGCATACGTTCCGTCCGCCCTTAAACACTTGCGCGGGAAAGGTGAGTGCAGCGCCGAGCGTTGCGGCATCGCACAGCAATCAACCGTTGTGATCGACGATCCGCCCAACCACCGAATAGCAATGCGTTCTCACTGGTAAGAGCGACACACCTATCCAGTGCCTATCTACCCAAACGTGCATTGCGTTTTGAGCAACCATGCCCCACAACAACCAGCGTGCCCGCCAGATACTGGCAGGCACATCTGCCAAGAACTACCTTGGGATTGCGTTGCGCGCCTCTCAAGCGAGCACGCCTACCCACAGCTTGCTGTCCATCATTCATTACCCAAAGCGCAACCAACCTTGCCCGGCACCCCCACCATCTGCCAACCATCAGCTCGCAGTTGCATTAAACAACGTTTGCCAGCCGCCATAGCACCCTGCTTTCTAACGACCCATCTGGCGCACGATCTGCTGCCGCTCTTCGGCAGTTACGAGACCGAAGCTGTCACCACGATTTAGGTAGACAATCTCTTCATTCTTAATCCCAACCACTAGATCGGGCAAGGCATCGCCATTCAGATCGGCCAAGCGCATCGTAATCGGCGTCAAGTCCTCGTTCGCCCCGACCAAGTACGGCCCGATCAGCGTGCGCGTCTTGCTCACGTCACCACCGGGGATTTCGAGAATTAATACTTGCCGGTCGAGATTCATCGCAATCAGGCGTGTCGGCCCAACGGTCTCTTCAGCGCGACCGACATCCGCCGTCAGATGGAACGTGCGTGGCCGCCCATACCGCCAGTCGTCAACCACTACTTGCCCCCAGCTAATGACGGCGCTGACCAGCACATAAAGCGCCAGAACTGCCAACAATCCAGTCACGATATATGCTGCGGTGCCGAGAGCTGGCGTCGGCACGGCCATCGTAGACATCCGGCGCGGTGAACGGATTTCACGACTTGTTACTGCCATAGCAGCCCTCCTCCGCGAAACGGCTAGTATCATAGTAGAACAAAAGTTTTATCGCTCACTTGTTCGGAAGTATAGCAGAGATGTGATTGACTGTCAAGAACTTTTGTGCTACTTTTTCCAACAACCGGTGGACAAGACGATTGTGGTACAATGCAATGCGTGTAGCTATCGCAACACGTTCCGATGGTTAAACGCTCAGACGGGTACTGCGCCTGCTGTATGCTAATTGAGTTGCAGATTCAGGATTTTGCCATTATTGACCGTCTGCATCTGCGCTTTGAGCAGGGCTTTAATGTGTTGACCGGCGAAACCGGCGCTGGTAAGTCGATCATTATTGATGCCCTCGGCACCTTGCGCGGCGAACGGGTTGATCCCACCTTTGTACGCGCCGGCTGCGCGCGCGCCCGGATCGAGGGCGTCTTTAGCCTTGATGATTGCCCGCATCTGCTCCCCCTGCTTGCTGAACACGATCTGCTGGACGAAGACGATGATCAGGTCATCCTTGCGCGTGAGATTTCGGCGGAATCGGGGCGGAGCGTCGCCCGCATCAATGGCCGGGCCGTCAATAGCGCCACCCTGCGCGAAATCGGCAGTCGCTTGATCGATATTCATGGCCAGCATGAGGGCCAATCACTCTTTAACCCGCGCACCCACCTTGAGCTGCTCGACCGCTTCGGCGATCTATTGCCGCTCCGCCAACAAGTGGCCGAACAATTGGCCGCGTTGCGCGCGGTGCAAGCCCAGTTGGTCGATCTGTGCACCGGCGAAGCGCACCGGCAGGCCCAGATTGAGGAGCTAGAGATGCTGCGCGCCGATGTGGCGGCGGCGAAGCTCAAGCTAGGCGAAGAGGAAGCGTTACTGCGCGAGCGTGCGATGATGCAGAATGCGACGCGCATTGTTACGCTGGCCGATGACGCATACCGGGCACTATACACCGGCGCTGAGGGGCGCAGCGAGCGTCCGGCGGTTGAGTTGCTGTCGCTGGCAGTTGATGCCCTCACCGAGCTAGCCCGTTTCGATGAGCGGGCCGGGCCGTTAGCCCAGCAAGTGACCGAGTTGCATTACCAGCTCGAAGAATTAGTGATCGGGTTGCGCCGCTATCGCGCCGATCTCGACGTTGATCCGCGCCGGCTCGATGCGATTGAAGATCGCCTCACCGTGTTGCGTGATCTGCAACGCAAGTATGGCGTCGACTTGGCAACATTGATCGAACGGGCCGCCAACGCCGAGGCCGAGATCGAGCGGTTGAGCAACAGCGCCGCCCAAATCGCCGCCCTTGAAACGCAAGTGCAACTCCTGCTCGCTGAATTGGCCCGCCGCGCGCTTGAGCTGTCGCAACGGCGGCGGCAGGCCGGTGAGGAGTTGAGCCGCCAAATCAGTACGGCAATGCGCGATTTGGCGATGCCGAATGTCCAGTTCGCCGTCCAGATTGATCATAGCGATGATCCGAACGGCCCGCTGATCAATGGTCGCCGGCTGGCCTGCGATCGCACCGGTATCGACCGGGTCGAGTTTCTGATTTCACCGAACCCCGGCGAGCCATTGAAGCCGCTGGCCCGCGTTGCTTCCGGCGGCGAGAGCGCGCGCTTGCTGTTGGCACTGAAATCGATTTTGTCGCAGGTTGATGAGGTGCCGACCCTGATTTTTGATGAGGTTGACGCTGGGGTGGGCGGGCGCGCCGGCCATGTGGTCGGCCAAAAGTTGTGGGCGATCAGCCAGCGCCATCAGGTGTTGTGTATTACCCACCTGCCGCAAGTCGCCGCTTTCGCCAATGCCCATTACCATATCCGTAAAGAAGTGGTCGCCGGACGCACCCGCACCAGCGTTGAGCCGTTGTCGCCCGAGCAACGGATCGATGAGATTGCGGCGATGCTTGACGGCGTACCCAACGACCATAGCCGGGCCAATGCTCGCCAGATTTTGGAACGGGCACAGGCGTGGAAGGTGAGGATGGCCGGGGCCACCCACGGGCCGTCCCCCCAGCGAGCTTCATAAACCGATGAGCAGGGCAGCCAATCGGCTGCCCCAATAGAGAGGCCGTTGTCGCCACTATGTCCCCCCAAAGTTCACTCAGTCGCTGGAGCGCGAGGATCGTTGAGGCGAGCTGGTTGCTGGCGCTGACGCTGGTGCCTATCTACTTCAACCTCTATTCCGCGCGCCATTTTGAGCCTGATAAAGCGGCAACATTGCGTTCGTTGGCGCTGATCGGAGTCGCTGCGGCGATCGTCTGGCTGCTCGATTGGCTGAATCAACGCGCCTCGAATCAATCATCAGCCAACCGCTCGTGGTGGGCCACGCTGCGCGCAACGCCGCTCTTTTGGCCAACGGTTGCTTATACCGCCGTCTTTATCCTGACGACGATCACGTCGATTACCCCCGCCGCCAGTTTGTGGGGGTCGTACCAGCGCATGCAGGGGCTGTACACCTATCTCTCCTACCTCATGCTCGGCATATTGGTGGCATTCACTATGCGCACCCCTGCCCAACGCGAACGTTTGATCACGGTGAGTCTCGCTGCTGCTGCGGTGGTGGCAGTGTACGGCATCATGCAGCACTACCAGCTCGACCCGTTGCCGTGGAGCGGCGATGTGATTGCGCGGGTGGCTTCAACGCTCGGCAATTCGATCTTTGTGGCGGCGTATCTGATAATGATCGTGCCGCTGGCGCTCTACCGGCTCGTTGCGGCGTTCGCCGCCTCCCGCACTGCGCCGCGCGCGCCGCAACCGGCT
>NZ_DAOTWH010000125.1:0-4766 GCF_034435895.1 Chloroflexus sp. | reverse complement strand
GCTCGCTCGGTTCCACGCTGCGCAGCGGGCCGCTGCGGGCCGGTTGCGCGCGCTGGCAGAACGCCAACGGGCTGCCAGTCTCCGTGAAGCCGATCTGTTCGATGCGCAGGCACTACTGGTAGAAGACGAAACGCTGACCGATGGCATCACCGCACTCGTGCTCGAAGGCGAACCGCTGACGCAGGCGATTCAAACCGTTGTCTCCCAGATGCAGGCCGTGCTAGCCGAACTAGATGACCCGTATTTGCGCGAGCGGGCGGCGGATATGGCGGCGGTCGGCCTTGAATTGCTGCGCGCGCTGGCTGGCGATCATGCGCCGCCACCCATGCCTCCCGGTGCAATTATTGTCGCCGATGATTTGACTCCGGCTGAAACGGTTGATTTGCCTCATCACGTGGCTGGGTTTGCCACCGCCGGCGGCGGCCCGACTGGCCATACGATCATTCTGGCCCGCGCGCGTGGGGTGCCGGCGGTCGTTGGCGTGGGCGAGGCGATCTTGCATGTGCCAGATGGAACGAGTCTGTTGGTCGATGGCGATGCGGCGACGGTGTTGATCGATCCTGATGAGGCGGCGTTGCAGGCGGCGCAAGAACGCATGGCGGCATTGCACGCTGCCCGGCAGCGGCGCGCGGCGTTGCGCGATCGGCCTAGCCAGTTGCGCGATGGCCGCCCGGTGGCGTTGTGGGCTAATATTGGCCGTCCGGCTGAGGCCCGGCTGGCGCGGGAGCACGGCGCAGAAGGGGTTGGGCTGTTTCGCACCGAGTTTCTCTTCCTCGATCGAGCGACGCCGCCTAATGAAGATGAGCAATACGCTGCCTACCGGGCAGTGTTGGCTGAATTGCCTGATTGTCCGATTGTGATCCGGACGCTCGATATTGGCGGTGATAAGCCGTTGCCGTACCTGCCATTACCACCAGAAGCGAATCCGTTCCTCGGCGTGCGCGGATTACGCCTCTCGATGCAGCGGCCTGATCTCTTCCAAACCCAATTGCGCGCCTTGCTGCGCGCGGCTGTTCACGGTGATATCTGGATTATGCTGCCGATGGTTGCGACGCCGGCTGATCTGGCATGGGCGCGCGCGCAGGTGCAGGAAGCGGCAGCGGCGTTGGCTGCAGCCGGCATTGATCATCGCCCTAATCCACCGTTGGGAGTGATGATCGAGACGCCGGCAGCCGCGGTGCTGGCCGATCAATTGGCGCGTGACGCCGCTTTCTTCAGTATCGGCAGCAACGATTTGGCCCAGTATACGCTCGCCGTCGATCGTGGCCATGCTACGCTGGCGGCGCGTTATCGCGCCGATGATCCGGCGGTGTGGCGGATGATCGAATTGGCTGCGCGCGCTGCGCGGCAGGCCGGTATTCCGATTGGTGTCTGCGGGGAACTGGGGGGCGATCCGGACGCAGCGCCGGCGTTGGTTGGCTTGGGTCTCAATGAGTTAAGTATGGCGCCGGCCAGCATTCCAGCCGTCAAAGAACGATTGGCCCAGATCACGTGGGCCGAGGCGCAAGCTGCGGCTGTGCAGGCGGTTGGGCGAGAGCCGTAAGCGCAGAGTGGCGCGGATAGAGGTGGCTAGAAACGCACGGGCAGGCTTCAAACCTGCCCGTACTGTTTGCACTCTTGCTGCTACGGCGCCACCCGCACGATGGCCGTGGTTTGCCACTGGTACGGATTGCCAATCTGATCAGTCGCGGTTGCCTGCACCGTGATCGGCGCGGCGCCAACTGGAATCGCGCCGGCGCTGAGCGGAATGCTCAACGTGTTGCCGGCTCCTGCCGCGACGAGCCCCGCATCAATCGTCATGACCGGCCCGCTGATGCTGCACGGGCCGGGAAGAGCAGCGCAGGCCCCCGCGCTAAAGCCGATCCCATTGGATAAGGTGATCGTCAGTTGGAGGTTGCGCGCTGCGCCGGCAGCCGGCCCGCTGGCTTGATTGGTGTAGGCAATGGTCAGAGTGGCGCTGCCGCCGGCGGTAACGGTCGTCGGGACAGGCGTTGCGTTCAGCGCCAATGCGGGGGCCGGCGGCGGGGTCAGATAGATTGGCACGCCGGTTTGCCCTTCCTGAATAAAGTAATTCTCGGCGGTAGAGTGGTTTGTACAGGTCACAATTCGCCACCACCCCGGTTGCGGTGATGCGATCACATCGCCGCCACGGGTGGTTGCCGTACCGTTGTTCCATTGCCCGTCAGCCGAAGCCGTACCGGCAATGCCCCCGGTCTGGCCGGTAGGATCATAGAGCGATCCGGGTGGATAGTAGCGCACCCATGCCCTGTTGGTGAGGTTGCCTTCGAGATCAAAGTTATGGAAGGTGACGCTGCTCAGGCCCGGCGCCACATATTGGTAGAAGGTGGTGCAAACCGGCGTTCCCGGCGGATGGCGCAGCGTCTGGCGCAAGATGCCCTGCGTGATCTCATCGCCACTGCCGGGGAGTCCATCGAGGTCGCTGGCCGGTGCGCCGCTGCCGGCCCAGCCGCTGCGCATGGCCCAGCCGTTGGTGTCGTTGTTGGGTACGCTGGCCTGCAAGATATAGACACCGCACGGCGTAGGATCGGGAATGCCCGCTAGGTTTACCCATGTGGTGGCATCGCCGGTGTTCGGCGCATAGTTGGCGCTCGTGACTAACGTCCCAATGGTGGGCGGATAACCATTGCTTGCTTGCCAGCCGTCCGGCATACGGTACAAGGCATACGTCGTCGTTTCCGCCGCATCACGGATTACGTCAAACGGGTTTGCGGCCGGATTGATCGATGGGCTGAGCAGTTCAACCGCTAGCCTGCCGGTAATGCCGCACGGCACATCGATCCGCACTAGCGAAGCGCCTTCGTTCACACCGTAGAAGTTCCACCCGAAGGCGGTATAACTTGGGCCGGCTGTTTGCAACGCGGTCGGATTTTGGGTCAACAGCGCCGGGTTGGTATCAATGATCGTGACCGTAGCCGTGGCCGGATCACCCAGTGTCGCACCGTTTGGCCCGCTGATCGTCACGATGATCGTCTCTAGCGGCGCCTCAGCAGCATTGTTGTTCCAGAGCGGGATCGTAAAGCTCTGGCTCGTCACGCCGGGGACAAATGTGAGCACCCCGCTGACCGGCGCATAGTCGTGCGCAGCAGTCGAGCCATCGCCAGGTTGGGCTGTGCCCCCCGCCACCGTTGCGTAGGAAACTGTGACGGGCGTGGCCTCAGCGCGGCTAAGCGTCACCGTGACCGTAGCGACGCCATTGCTCTCGTTGACGAAGAACTCATTGCTGGCAAAGCGCACCGCCGGCGGATCATCGTCGCGGATCGTGCCAATTCCCACACCATCGGCAATCACGACCGTCTCGTCGCTGGCGAAGATGCTCGGCTGGCCGGGCAATGTTGCGCGCGGGTTGCTCAGATTGATGATGAAGAATTCATCGGCTTCCGGTAAGGTGTCACCGATGATGCCCACCGGTAGAGTAACTTGCAACTGGCCAGCGGGAATGGTCAGTGTGCCGGCAATGACGTTGTAATCAAATCCGGCGGCGGCAGTGCCGTCAATGGTCACATAATCAACTCGCACATCGCGATCGGAGACGCGGTTGAGACTGACAATGAAGTTGCCGTTGGCAACGCCGCTGTTGCCTTCTAGCCGGATGACATCGTTGATGCTAATGCGCACCGGTTCGTTATCGCGGTTGATAACGTTTCTGTTGATTGGCGCAAGTCCGTTGTAGAATGGGTCAGTGCTCATCGCCGGCGCAAATTGCACTGTAAACGGTTGGTGTCCATCGTCGAGCGTGTCATCGACTCCGCTGACGATCAAGATCGCATCAGTATTCCAGCTCGTATCATCAAAGATGATGCTGTTCGGTGTCACGCTGCCCTCAGCCGGATTGCTCACCGAGATGTTCAGTTGCACCGGCGCGGTGGGTTGGCTGGCGAGCCGGATTTGGAACGTCACGCTGTCGCCGTTTTCCGAGACGATGAACGGCGCCGGTGGTGGCATAACAATGAAGCCGGGCAGGTCGTTGTCGAGAATCGTCAGCTCGACTGCCGGCCCGATCAGGCCATCGTAGAACAGATCGGCGCTGGTTGCCGTGTGCGGCAGCAAGATAGTTTGGGTCGCTTCGGCAATGTTGTCGTCGGGCACAAAGATCGTGACGAACTGCGGCGTGCTCCAGTTGGCCGGTGTAAAGGTAAACGTTGCCACTGCCATACCGTTGATCAACGCTACTCCCTGACCATTAATCGTAACGGCAACATTGCCGGTTGGCTGCGTCGCCAACTCGATGGTATAACTGGTGCTGCTGCCTTCGGTGACGGTAAGGTCGGCGGCGCTAGGAATGATCCCCGGAATATCGTCATCAACCACCGTGACCGGCAGCCCAAGGCTGAGGCCGTCGTAGGCCGGATCGAGGCTGATCGTGGTGTGCAATACAATCCGATTACGCGCCGCTTGCGCGATTTGATCAACATCAGGTTCCAGCACACTGATCGTCTGCGGCGTGTTCCAATTGGCCGGGGTGAAGGTAAGGGTTGCGGTAGGGTTGCCATTAATCAACAGGAAGCCTTGCCCGTCAATGGTTACAATCACATTTGCAGACGGTTCGTTGGTGAGCGTGATAGCGTAGCTGCCGGGTGAACCTTCGACGATGGTCAGCGTGGCCGGGTTAAAGGCAAGACCGGCGTTATCATTCTCGACAATCGTGACGATCAGCGGCACCGGCGGTAATGCCGCGTAGCTCGGGTCGCCACCGCCGGCAACGTGAAGCAGCGTGATGTCGTAGCTCGTTCCCACCGGAGCTTCGT
>NZ_DAOTWH010000124.1:0-50069 GCF_034435895.1 Chloroflexus sp. | reverse complement strand
AGCCGCTGCGCCGCGCGCACCTCCGCCGATAAGCGTCGTTGCGACGCGAAGAGCGGCTGCGCCGCCCAATACTCGACAAACCATTCCAGCCCCTCACGCTCGATCCGTGCGGCCAGCGCCTCATCGCTCGCCAAGCGTGCCGCCCGTTCCACCGGATCGGCCAACCCCGGCGAGGCCCCGATCAACACCTGCCGCCTTACCCGTTCTGGCGCGCCGGCAGCCAAGAGCAGCCCGATCCGCCCGCCCATCGAATAGCCGCACAGATCAACCCGCGTGAAGCCGAGCTGATCGAGCAGCGCCAGCACATCGGCCACGCACTGCTCGATCGCATACCGCGCCGGATCGGCGGGAGCGTCACTCTGGCCATGCCCGATCAGATCAATCATCACCAACGTGTGGTGCGCAGCGAGGGCCAAAACCAGCGGTTGCCACGTCTGCCCGTTGCCGGTAAAGCCGTGCAACAACAGCAGCGGCGGCCCAGCGCCGGCTAGCTCGACGTGCAAGGTGAGATCGTTGAGCGAAATCTTCACTGGCTTCTTTCCCTCAACAACCAACGAACAACACCAAACCTGCCAGTATATGCTACACTGAACGCACAATCATGACAACGCGCAGGCGCACTGCCCCACCAATCTGCTAACCTGCGCAGGAGCGAGGCTATGACCACGACTCCGGCCAACGAACAATCGCCATCACCTGCTACCGGCGCAACGCCGGTCGAGCGGCCAGTACTTCCGTTGCTCGACAGTGTACTATTCCCGCAAATGCTGGCGCCACTGTTCGTCAATGATGAACGCGCAATCAATGCGGTAGAGCAAGCTGCCGCCAGCGATCGGGTTGTGCTGGCGGTTGCCGCCCGCGGCCCGACCGAAGATTTTTCGGTTGGGATGAACGACCTTTACTCGATCGGCGTTGAAGCGATTGTGCAACGGCTGCGTCGCCTACCTGACGGCACGTTGAGCGTGGTGCTCGAAGGCCGGCAACGGATGCAGATTATCAGCGTGGTAGCCGAACATCCGGCGCTGCGCGTGCTAGCCGCGCCGCTCGAAACGCCGCCGCTCGATGAAGATGCGGCGCTGATGGTCGAAGCCCTCAGCCGCACGATCTTGACCACATTCGAGAAGATCGTCCGCCTGTCGCGCAATTTGCCCGACGATGCCTACCTCACCGCGCTCAACAGCGCCGAACCCGGCGAGTTGGCTGACATTATTGCCGCCCTGCTGCCGATCTCAGTAGAAGAACGGCAAAAGATTCTGGAATTGGTTGATATCGAACAACGGCTGCGCCATCTCGAAATCTTGCTGACCAAAGAGCTCGATCTCCTCGAGCTCGAAAATCGCATTCATAGCCAAGTGCAGCAGGAGGTTGATCGCAGCCAGCGCGAGATGTTTCTGCGCGAGCAGTTGCGCGCTATCCAACGCGAACTCGGCCAAGAGGATCCATCGCGCCGCGAGATCGCTTTCTTGCGTGAACGCGCCGCTGCCGCCGGGTTGCCGGCCCATGCGATGGCCCGTTTTGAGGAGGAACTAGCCCGGCTCGATCTTATCTCGCCGATGTCACCCGAACACGGCATGCTGCGCACCTATCTCGATTGGCTGATTTCACTGCCGTGGAGTAACGCGAGCCCGGAGAATCGCGATTTGCGCGCAGCCGCAGCAGTGCTCGAACGCAACCACTACGGCTTGCGCAAAGTCAAAGATCGCATCCTTGAGTACATCGCCGTGCGCCAACTGGCCGGCCCCGCCCGCCGCGCGCCCATCCTCTGCTTCGTCGGCCCTCCCGGCGTCGGCAAGACCAGCCTCGGCCAAAGCATTGCCGAAGCATTAGGCCGCCGCTTCGTCCGCCTCAGCCTTGGCGGCGTGCATGACGAGGCGGAAATCCGCGGCCACCGCCGCACCTATATCGGCGCGTTGCCCGGACGCATTTTGCAGCGGATGAAGGTGGCCGGCACGATCAACCCGGTCTTTATGCTCGACGAGGTTGATAAGCTGGGCAGCGATTTTCGCGGCGATCCGTCAGCCGCCTTGCTTGAGGTGCTCGATCCCGAACAGAACAGCACCTTTAGCGATCACTATCTCGATCTGCCTTACGACCTCAGCCAGACCCTGTTCATCACCACGGCTAATGTCGCCGACGCTATCCCTGACGCACTGCTCGACCGTATGGAGCTGGTGGAGTTGCCGGGTTATACTGAGGATGAGAAGCTGCACATCGCTCGCCGCTTTCTCATTCCGCGCCAAATGACCGATAGCGGCCTGCCGCCGGCGACGATCCGGTTCGGGAATGAAACGATTCACGCGATTATCCGCAACTACACTTACGAAGCCGGCGTGCGCAATCTGGAACGTGAGATTAGCGCAATCTGCCGCAAGATCGCGCGCCGCATCGCCGAGGGTAAACGCTACCAGCGCCAAATCACGCCACGGGCCTTGCCCAAACTGCTCGGCCCGCCCCGCTTCGAGATTGGCAAAATTGATCCGCGCGATCAGGTAGGAGTGGCGGTTGGGATGGTCTACACTAGCGCTGGCGGCGACATTATGCCGGTGGAAGTGGTATTGATGGACGGCAAAGGTAATCTGCTGCTCACCGGCCAGCTCGGCGAGGTGATGCAAGAGTCGGCGCAGGCGGCACTCTCGTTTGCCCGCGCCAACGCTGCTCGATTAGGCATTGAGGGCCGCCACTTCGATAAGCTCGATGTTCACGTCCACGTTCCCGAAGGCGCTACCCCGAAAGATGGCCCTTCGGCGGGTGTGACCATCGCGACTGCCTTGATCTCGGCGCTAACCGGGCGCACGGTGCGTCACGATATTGCGATGACCGGCGAGATTACGCTGCACGGGAGGATTTTGCCGATCGGCGGCGTCAAGGAAAAGGTGCTTGGCGCGTACCGGGCCGGCATTCGCCAGATCATTTTGCCCAAGCGCAACGAGCACGATCTGGCCGAGATTCCAGCCGTCTTGCGCCGGCAATTGACCATCCACCTAATCGAACGGATCGAACAGGCGCTCGATCTCGTTCTCGGCCCGCCGCCGCCGAAAGAGCCGCGCCGCGCGCCGCGCGTCATCCCGCGCCGGATTGACGATGACGATTAAATGGGCTGGGGCATAGCGGCGCTATGCCCCTACACGTGGCCGTTCCCCGCGTTCCGGATCAGCCGCGGTGTCCGCCATCGCCGTTGCCAACGCCGCCAAATCGACCCCGCGGTACACCGCCGGCAACTGCGCCAGCCGGCGCTGCGCCTTGGCCCAATTGAGCTGCAAGCCGCGCCGGTTGCCCTGCCGCCACTTCACCAGCGCCGCCGCGATCTGGATCAAGGCCTTGTAAAACTCGGCCTCTATCCCCTGCGCTGCCCGCCAGCAGATTTCCCATTGCTCGTGGGCATGCCAATACTCGCCGGCGTTGAAGAGCTGTATGCCAGCCAGAAAGGGATCGGGCGCTAGAGTTTGGTCAGTTGTATGTTCCATTGCTCATTCCGCTATCAATGCCTCAAGCGTCCGCCGCGCGCACGCCTCCCACGTAAACTGGCGCGCGCGCACTAAACCGCGCCGCCGTAGATCAGCGCGCAGGGCTGCATCATCATGCATGCGCATGATGGCAGCGGCAATTGCATGCGGATCGAGCGGGTCAACCAGCAGCGCCGCATCGCCGGCCACTTCCGGCAGCGACGAGATCGTGCTGGTAATGACCGGCGCGCCGCATGCCATCGCCTCCAGCACCGGGATGCCAAAGCCTTCGTACAGCGATGGAAAGACAAACGCCAACGCACCGGCCAGCAACACGGGCAGATCGGCATCGGCGACATAACCGGTAAAACGCACCCGATCGGCAATCCCCAACTCGCTGGCCCGCCGTTCGATCGGTTCGCTCAGCCAGCCGCGCTTGCCGGCCAGCACCAGATCCAGATCGTAACCGGCGGCCAATACCGTCGCCAGCGCCTCAATCACTCGCGCCAGATTCTTGCGCGGCTGCACCGTCCCGATGTACAAGAGGTACGGACGTTGCGCCAAGCCATAGCGCGCGCGCACATCCGTAACCCAGTGCGGATCGGTTGGCGGCCCAAAATCCGCACTCAAACCGAGATGCGTGACGGTAATCCGGTCAGGGTTAACGCCGTACCAATTGACTAGATCGCGCTTGGTAGCGTGAGAAATGGCCAGCACCCGCCGGGCCGCATACAAGCTCCACCGCGTCGTCACTTCGAGTTCGAGCCGCCGGCGCGCCGTATGCGCTTCTGGAAAGACCCGATAGCCCACATCGTGAATGGTCACCACCGTTGGCGGATGGAGCAGCGGCACGACATGCGCCGGCACAAACAACACCCGCGAGCGAGCGCGCCAACTAGCCGGCCCCAGCCGCAGATGCGTCCACAGCCGCGGCAAGCGCAGATCGCGCACCTGCGCCCGCGAGCTCAGCGGCGGCAACCGCTCGCGCCCGCCGTTGATATAGAGGCGAAATTGCACCTCAGCCGGCGCGATCCGGTCTAAGGCCGCAATCACCTCGTAACTGTAGCGTTCGGTGCCGGTGCGTTGCGCCACCGTTGCCCGGCTGGCATCGATGTCAATGGTGATCATACGCGAGTATAGTAGCATATCTGGAGCAATGGAAAGGTTTGGCAAGCACGCCCCCGCTCCTATCCATTCAAGTACGGGCAGAACACTTGAGCGTAACGGGGTTGGGGGATACCACGAAGAGACACCAATCAGCAACCTCAGGTTTTTTGTGCCTTTTGTGTGTTTTCGTGGCGCTTGTTTTCCCCTCATCCCCAGCCCCGCTCCCACTGCGCGGGAGAGGGGCGCTGCTGTGTTCCGCTCCAACCATGCCTCACCCGCCCATTGCGCGGCTCCCCCTCGCTCGCCGTCAGGCGGGAGAGGGGGCCGGGGGGTGAGGGAGGCAACGCCAAGCCGCACAGCGAGCAACGGCGCAGCGGGTTCAACCGCAAAGGCGCGCAGGGTGCGCAACGGGGTTTGGGGATAGGCACGAAGAGACACAAACCAGCAACCTCAGGTTTTTTTATGCCTTTTGTGTGTTTTCGTGGCGCTTGTTTTCCCCGCCCCTCTTGTCATTGCGAATCGCCGCGTAGGGGCAATGCGCTACATTGCCCCGCCCCTTCTGTCATTGCGAGCCGAGCGAAGCGAGGCGAAGCAATCGCCCCCGACAGCGGGAAGAGACCCCTCACCCATCCCCTCTGCTGAAACAGGCGATTGCTTCGGGCGCTCCGAGCCCCGCGCAATGACAGCCAGCACCCGACTCTTGCCCAACATTTGACATCCACGCATCGCTGGTGTCGCTTTGCGGCTATACTATCTACAACAGCCGCGTATCGATGTTACGAGCGGAGTACGCTATGAACTATCCCTTCATCTACCCCGGCGCCATCCACGTGCATACCACCTACTCGGACGGATCGGCCACTTTTCCGCACCTGATTGCCGCTGCCCGTGAGGCTGGCCTGCGCTGGGTGATTGTCACTGACCACGACACTCTCGAAGGCTTGCCCTTCGCCGGCTGGCACGACGATGTGTTAGTCATTGTCGGCTATGAAATCACCCCTGATCACAACCACTTCCTCGCCCTCAACGTTGACACGGTGATTAGCAACGAACTGCCGCCGCAACAGTTCATTGATGAAGTGTACGACCGCGGCGGCTTCGGCATTATCGCCCATCCCGACGAGCGAATCCGCAATTCGTTCAAGGATATTTACCGGTGGGATGACTGGACGATTGATGGGCCAAGCCAGCGCAAAGGGCGCGTCGTTGGGCTTGAGTTGTGGAATTTGATGAGCGATTGGGGCGAGCGCCTGACCGAACGCAATAAACTGGCGCTGGTGCTCAACCCGCGCTTGGGTCTAAACGGGCCGACGCTGGCGACCTTGTGGTGGTGGGATCGGCTGAATATGGCTGGCCGGCGCACCTTCGGCATCGGCGGCGTCGATGCCCACGGCTTCAAACGCCAAGCGCCATGGGGCGAAATCGAAGTCTTTCCCTACCCGTGGATCTTCCGCACCCTCACTAACTACATTTTGCTCGCCGAACCGCTCAGCAGTGATGCGAAAGAGGCAACCAATCAGGTCTACGCTGCGTTAACCGCCGGACGTTGTTACTTTGCCAACCGGCTTGATGGCGAAGCGCCATCGATCGTCTTTCGTCTTAGCCGGCCCGGTGAAACGGCGGAAATGGGCGATACAATCAGTCTTGCCGGCGGGCCGCTGTTGGTCGAGGTTGACGTTGGCGCCAATGCCTACGCCCGCTTAATCGTCAACGGCGAAGTTATGACCAGCGGCATCCGCCGCATCCGCCAAACCGTTGACGACGACGGCATCTACCGCGTGGAAGCGTATTGGGGCGGCAAACCGTGGCTCTTTACCAACCCGATCTTCGTGACCGCTACGCCGTAACCGCCGGCTCCTCGGCCTCAACTTCGATCGTGCGGGCCAAGCGCCGATCGAGCGGCACCGGGTCGGCATCGCAAATCTGCACCGTCAACGGCCCGTCAAACGGCGCACTGGCCGTCACCACCACCCGCGCGCCGGGCACAAGACCGAGATCGGCCAGATAACGCAGCCGCTCAGCGGCCTGATCACGCACCCGCGCAATCCGCGCCGGTTGGTGGAGCGGCAGATCGGCCAGCCGGATGGCGCGGGTGGTAGGCAAGGCCCCATCGACGCCGGGGATCGGGTCGCCATGCGGATCAAAATCCGGGTAGCCCAACCGTTCGGCGATCCGCGCCTCGAGCTTCTCGCTAATGTGGTGTTCGAGCCGCTCGGCCTCTTCATGCACCTCGTCCCAACTATAACCGAGCGCCTCGACGAGGTAGAGTTCGAGCAAGCGATGATGCCGGATCACCTCCAACGCAATCCGCTCGCCGGCTGGTGACAGCACCACGCCTTGATAGGGCGTATGCTGCACCAGATTCATCTCGGCCAGCTTCTTGATCATCCCAGTAACCGATGCTGGGCGCGACCCGCGCTGCTCGCCGAGCATTGTCGTCGTCACCGCACCGACCTGCTGTTGCAGCAAATAGATCGCTTTCAGATAATCTTCAATGGCCGGCGTAATCCGGTTGGACAGATTGGCATCTTCGACAGGGGTCAAGGCGCGTCTCCTTCTGGCGGCGCGAAACCCGATTTTGCTGGCTTCAATGTACCATAGAGCGGCTATTTCCTGCAACGGGCGTGGTACAATCGGGTTACGATAGGTAACGTAATGATAGTGCATTGTAATGTCGTTACGTACGCACCGCTGCACATATAAGGAGCGACTGTCATGAGCGACGAACCATTGGTCATCAGCTCGGTCGAAGGCCCTATCGCTATCCTGACTCTCAACCGGCCACAGGCGCTCAACGCCCTCAGCCCAGCGCTCATCGATAATCTCATTCGCCATCTCGAGATGTATGACGCCGATGACTTGATCCGGGCCATCATCATCACTGGGGCCGGGCGGGCGTTCGCTGCCGGCGCCGACATCAAGGCAATGGCCAACGCCACCCCGATCGAGATGCTCACCAGCGGCATGATTGCCCGTTGGGCCAGAATTGCGGCCATCCGCAAACCGGTGATTGCCGCCGTTAATGGCTACGCACTCGGCGGCGGCTGCGAGCTGGCGATGATGTGCGACATCATTTTGGCCAGCGAGACGGCCCAATTCGGCCAACCTGAAATCAATATCGGCATCATTCCCGGCGCCGGCGGCACCCAACGCCTTACCCGCGCCCTCGGCCCCTACCGCGCCATGGAGATGGTCTTGACTGGCGCCACGATCAGCGCCCACGAGGCCGCCGCACATGGATTAGTGAACCGGGTCTGCCCGCCGGAAACCCTGCTCGACGAAGCGCGCCGCGTGGCGCAGACGATCGCCGCCAAATCGCCGCTGGCTGTGCAATTGGCCAAAGAGGCGGTACGCGCCGCCGCCGAAACCACCGTGCGCGAAGGGTTGGCGATTGAATTGCGCAATTTCTACCTCCTCTTCGCCAGCGAGGATCAGAAAGAGGGTATGCGCGCCTTTATCGAAAAACGCGCCCCCAACTTTAGCGGGCGGTAACGAATTCAGGGCGGCCAACCAACCGGATCGACCCTTCCGCAATGCTCATAAGGACACAGTTATGGATATACACGAGCGATTGCGATCTCTCGAACGCGAAAACGCCATCTTACGCCAACAGCTCTCAATCCTCCGCGCGCAGTTTACCGCGAGTTTGGCCGCTCATGAGTTGCCGTTCGATATGGTCTTCCACCAATTGCCCATCCCAATGGTGTTGTTTGCGCCTGATGGGCTGTCAGTGGCAATGAATCGGGCCAATGAACAATTGGTGGCAACACCGATCGATCAAGTCGTCGGGCGCTACAACATTTACAACGATCCGGCGGCCCAGAAGCGCGGCTTTGTCGCCGCCTTCGAGGCCGCCCGCCGCGGCCAAATCGCCGCAATGCCGCCCACTCCCTACGATACTGCCGAAGCCGAGATCGAAGGCCGGGTTGTTGATCAACAATTTTGGGCAGAAACAACCTATTTTCCGATCTACGATCACATGCACCGGCTGGTGCTGATCGGCGAAATGAACCGTGACGTGACCGATTGGGTGCGGATCCGCGACGAAGAACAACGCCTTACCGCCGAACTGTACGAACGCGAACGGCGCTTTGCCGCGCTGTTTGATCAACTGAGCATTGGGATTGTGGTGATTGAAGAGAGTGGCCGGATTGTCGATTGCAACCAAGCCATTGCGACGATGTTGGGATTTGAACGCGACGAGCTGATCGGCACGATAATCATGCATCGCACCCATCCCGATGATCGCAATACCGATCTGCTGCTGTGGGAAGAATTACTCGACGGCAAACGCGATAGCTATACGGTCGAAAAGCGGTACCTGCATAAAGATGGCCATATTGTGTACGGTCGCATGACCTGTTCGGCGGTGCGCGACAAAGAGGACAAGATCACGTTTCTCGTCCGCTTGATCGAAGATATTTCCGCCCAACGCACTGCCGAGGCTGCGGTTGAAACCAGCCGTCGCCTGCTGCAAGACATTATCAACCAGATACCAGCACTGATCTTTGTTAAAGATGCCGAAGGGCACTATCTGATGGTGAACGAGCGCTTAGCCGCCTTTGCCGGCTATGAACCGCAGGCAATGATCGGCAAAGGAGACGACGAACTCTTCGCGCCGGCCTTGGCCGACTACTACCGCTCGTTCGACCGTGAGGTCTTGCTTCATCGCCGCCCGATTCAACGCGATGACGATCGTTGGACGGCTGATGGGCTGACAGCGTTTACCACTATCAAATTTCCACTGTTCGATCACGAAGGGAAGATCTACGGCATTGCCGGGATTGCGATCGATATCACCGAACGGCGCCGGATGGAGCGCGAACGCGAGCGGATCGAGCAGCAACTCCGAGAGACCCAACGGCTTGAGAGCTTAGGCGTCATGGCCGGCGGGATTGCTCATGATTTCAATAATCTGCTCGTCGGCGTGTTAGGCAACGTATCGCTCGCCCTCAACGAACTACCCGACGATCACCCTGCCTATCCATTGCTGGCGCAAATCGAGCAAGCCGCGTTGCGGGCCAGCGAGCTCACCAATCAATTATTGACCTACACTGGCCGCCACCAACCCGACATGCAACGGCTTGAACTGAGCCGGGTCGTGGAAGAGATGCAAACATTGCTGCACAGTATCTTACCCAGACGGGTTGATCTGATCATCCAAACCTCCCCAACTCCATTACCAATCGAAGGCAACATTGCCCAAATCCGGCAGGTATTGTTGAATCTGGCCATCAACGGCGCAGAAGCCATTACCGGTAACGGCACCGTCACCATTATGACTGAGGCGCGTGATGTCAGCGCCGATGAGATGGCCACCATGCAGATTGGCGCTGATCAGCCACCCGGACGTTACGCCGCGCTGATTGTCAAAGACACCGGCCATGGAATGGACGAAGTCACCAAAGCGCGCATTTTCGATCCGTTTTTCAGCACCAAATTTACCGGTCGCGGTCTTGGCTTGGCGGCGGTGAATGGCATTGTGCGCACCCACCGCGGTATGCTACACATTGACACCGAACCGAATCAGGGCACAACCTTTACCGTCTTTTGGCCAATGACGACCCTTTCTGATACCATCTCAACGACACCACCAGAGTCGCAACCGATCCAAGCAGTGGTTGAACAGCCTTTGGCCCAACATGAACAATCGGCCTTGGTCGTTGATGATGAACCTGATGTACGGATGGTCGCGCAACGGATGTTGCGCCGGCTAGGATTTATCGTCTACGAAGCCGCCAGTAGCGCCGAGGCGCAACAAGTGCTCGAACAGCACGGCCACCAATTGGCCTTAGCCCTCATCGACTTGAGCATGCCGGGCCAAACGGGTGATGAGCTGGCGACCGAGATCCTCAGTCGCTATCCTTCCTTGCGGATCATTCTGATGAGTGGCTTCTCTCAACAAGAATTACCGGCTCATTTGCGAGCGAGCAGTATGGTCTCTTTTTTGGCTAAGCCGTTTACGTTAAGCTCACTCATTACGACAGTGACAGCAGCACTTTCATCGCGTGCGTTATAATAGTCGAGATTCAGGTTAGCGATGACCCACCCCGGCGCTGTGTGGAAAGACGATTTTGCGCTATGATCATCACCCCCGTTGTGACTTCACTCCGCGCGCAGATCGATTTGCGCGCGCAATGGCTAGCCGAACGCTTGACGCTGCTGTTACCCGAACTGATGGAACGCGCCCAGATCGATCTGTGGATTGTGACTGCCCGTGAATACAATGAAGACCTCGTCATCATGACGTTGCTGCCAGCGCCGGCGATGAATGCCCGTCGCCGTACGACTCTGCTCTTTGCCCGTTGCCCTGACGGCACGGTCGAGCAACTGACGCTTGATCGCTACGGCTATGGCGATCGCTACCAGCAGGCTTGGAGTCCTGACACCGAGTCACAAGATGACTGCCTAGCCCGCCTCGTCGCCGAGTATGATCCGCAGCGGATTGGGATTAACATGTCCCAGACCTTTGCGTTTGCTGATGGCCTGACCTACACTGAATACCAACGTCTCTGCGCCGCCCTTGGCCCTCGCTACGCCGAACGTTGCGTCAGTGCCGAAGCGATTGTCATCGGTTGGCTCGAACGCCGTATTCCAGCCGAATTAGCGGTCTACCCGGAATTGGTTGCGCTTGGTCATCGGATCATCGCCGCCGCATTTTCGCGCGCCGTGATCACACCTGGCGTCACCACGACCGATGATGTCGTGTGGTGGCTGCGTCAAACGATGCACGAGGCCGGCGTGCAGGCTTGGTTCCAACCAACGGTCAGCATCCAAGCTCGCGGTATGCCATTTGACGCCCCGCCAACCCGCAACCGGATCTGGCCCGGCGATTTGCTCCATTGTGATGTTGGCTTTTGCCACCTTGGCCTCTGTACCGACCAACAACAGCATGCGTATGTGGTAGCGCGCGATGAAACGGCGCCGCCGGCGGGGCTTGTCGCCGCGTTAGCCCAAGCGAACCGGTTGCAAGATATCCTGTTAGACGAGATGCAGGTTGGGCGCACCGGCAATCAGGTGTTAGCATCAGCCCGTACGCGCGCGTTGGCTGAAGGTTTGCAACCTTCGATCTATTCGCATCCGCTTGGCTACCATGGCCATGCTGCCGGGCCAACGATTGGATTGTGGGATCGCCAAGAAGGGGTGCCCGGCGCTGGCGATTACCCGCTGTACGACGAGACTGTTTACTCGATCGAATTGAATAATGTGGCGCTTGTGCCCGAATGGGGCAATCAACCGGTACGCATTGCCCTCGAAGAAGATGCTGCGCTGACCGGGGGCGCTATGGTATGGTTGCATGGTCGGCAAACACAATTGCACGTGATCGAATAACGAAGGGTTCAGAGCAGGCATTGCTATAACGGCGGTGCTCTTCCACTCTTTATCCGCTATCTCTTGATCAGCGATGAAGGAGGTCGCATGACTTCGGTGGCCGTGCCCGAAACCGATACCCGCCGCGCGATTATGACCGTGTTGTTCGTGGGCGTCTTTATGTCGGCGCTCGACTCGGCGATCATTGGCCCAATCGTGCCGGCGTTGCGAGCAGCATTTGCGATTGACAACACCCAAGTGGTGTTGGTCTCGATTATCTTTACCCTCTGTTCGCTGAGCAGCACGACGTTGATGGCCAGTCTCAGCGATCGCTACGGACGTCGCAGTGTCTACCTGCTGAATGTCTTTGGCTTTGCCATCGGTTCGCTGATGATCGCGCTGGCATCCGATCTGACGATGGTGTTGCTAGGACGCGCCGTGCAAGGCGTCTGCGCCGGCGGCATTACCCCCACCGCCAGCGCCGTGATCGGTGATGTGCTGCCCTCGGCAGAACGGGCCAAGGCGCTGGGCTTAATTGGCGCGACTTCGGGGATGGCCTTTCTCGTTGGGCCGGTCATGGCGTCATTGATACTGGCCGTCGCCGATTGGCACTGGATCTTTTTACTCAATTTGCCGGTCGCCGCGGTGGTCATTTTCCTCGGATGGCGCGCCTTGCCCCGCTCGACTGCCCATCACGAAGCGGCTAATGGCGTTTTCGACTGGCAAGGGCTGGTGTTGCTGGTGCTGATCTTGGTCAGCACCACGCTCGGCATTAACCAATTGCTCGATCGCATCTTTGGGTTGACCCTCTGGCCATGGCTCTTCCTGTTGGTGGCGGTGCTGACTCCTGTGCTGGCATGGCGCGAAACGCGCGCACCGGCTCCCCTGCTGCCGCCGCGACTCTTTACCAACCGCCAATTGCAAGTCGTCTATCTGCTCGCCGTCGGTTCCGGCATCTCGATGGGCAGCATTATCTTCATTACCTCGGTCGCGGTAAACTTTGGCGTGCCAATCAGCCAAGCCGGCTTTTTCCTGCTGCCGCTGGTCTTCCTTGCCTCGGTGACATCGGTGTTCGCCGGACGGTGGTTGCCGCGGATCGGCGGACGGATGACGATGGTGATCGGCTATAGCCAATTGACGGTCGGCACTGCTCTGCTGGGCCTGCCGCAAGCGCCATTCTGGCTGTTTGTGGTCGCTACCCTGATTATGGGCAGCGGCTTGGGCATTGTGGTCGGCGGCGCGTTACGCGCCTTGGTGCTGGAAGAGGTGGCCGCCACCGACCGCGGCGTGGCCCAGAGCGTGATTAACATCACGATTAGTATTGGCACACTGATCGCCGTGGCGCTCATGGCCAGCATCGCCGACAGCTTTGACTTTCCAACCGCTTACCTTGTCTGCGCCGGCGCAATGGCGCTGATGACCGTGATTAGCCTCGGACTCCATCGCCAATACAGCAAGTAAACGCAGTGGCGTGAATGTGCTATCCTATCCGGCAGTGGCATCAAGCCGGATAGGATTAGGTATTGGCTATGCGGGTCGCGCTAGTACACGATTATCTGAACCAATATGGCGGCGCCGAGCGCGTGCTCGAAGCGCTGCACGCGCTCTTTCCGGCAGCGCCGGTCTATACGTCGATCTTTGATCCGGCAGCCATGCCGGCTGCTTACCAACAATGGGATATTCGCACCTCGTTTATGCAGCGCTTGCCGGCATGGCGCACCCAGTTCCGCCGCTATGTGCCGCTGTATCCCGCCGCTTTCGAGCAGTTCGATCTGCGCGACTATGATCTGATTATCAGCAGCTCAAGCGCCTTCGCCAAAGGGATCATCCCCCGACCGGGAGCGTTGCATATTTGCTATTGCCACACTCCCATGCGCTTTGCATGGCGCACCGGCGATTATGTCGCTCGTGAACAGATTAGCGGCCTTCAAGCACGCTTGTTGCCGTTTCTACTCAACTATTTGCGCATGTGGGACACCACCAGCGCCAATCGGGTTGATCTCTTTATCGCCAATTCGCGCGAGGTCGCCGGACGGATTGCCCGCTACTACCGCCGACCGGCGATGGTGATTCCACCACCAGTCGATCTGCCGCCCTACCAGCCAAGCCAACCCGAAGACTTCTACCTCGCCGGTGGCCGGCTCATCCCCTACAAGCGGCTAGAATTAGCGATCGAGGCCTTCAACCATCTGCGTCTGCCGCTCAAGATTTTTGGTGATGGCCGCGATCGGGCGCGACTCAAACGGATGGCTGGCCCCACCATCGAGTTCTTGGGTTGGGTGGATGAAGCGACCCGGCTCGACCTGTTCGCCCGCTGCCGCGCCTTTATCTTCCCCGGCGAAGAAGATTTTGGCATTACTCCGCTGGAAGTGCTGGCCGTTGGCCGGCCCGTGATTGCCTTCGCTGCCGGCGGCGCGCTCGAGACGTTGATCGAAGGCGTGACCGGACGCTTCTTCTATCAGCCGGCCGCCGCTGCACTGGCCGCCGCTGTCGCCCTATCGCGCACCGATCCAGTCGACTCGCTCGCTCTGCGCCGGCACGCCGAACGGTTTAGTCGCGAGCGTTTCCTCACCGCGATACGCTCTTTTATCGATGAGGCATTGGCGGCCCACCGCGCCGGACGCCTGCTTGAGTTTGAGCAGAGCCTGTATCGCCAAACCGTAGCGGCGATGTGACGAGCAACGCACCAGCCTAAAGTATAGTAAGATGTGCAAAGAACAGAGACGTTGCCCGACAACCTCTCGGCGTTCCTCTGAAATCTCGCGCGAGGTACTACTAGCGACACTATGGAACTTATCACTCTCATTGGTATCGCTCGCCGGTTTTGGCTGCTTATCCTGCTGCCGGCACTCATTGCCGGCGGGTTGAGTCTCTGGTTCGATCTCCAACAACCGCCGCGCTACGCTGCTACCGCGCGCCTGCTGATCACCTATCCGGTTATCGGGGCCGAAGATACGATCGAAAATTGGCAAATGACCGAGTTTCTGATCGATGACCTCCCGCAGGTCTTGAGCAGCGCAGCTTTCGCCGCCAAGGTAGAGCCGCTGCTCGCGGCCCGCAACATCATCCTCAGCACTGCCGACATTCAGCAGGGGCTACGGATGACACCGCTCCACCGCGCCGTCGATCTGCGGGGTGAAGCATCATCGCCAGCAGCCGCACAGGCGTTGGCGGAAGCGGCCATTACCGTGTTGCAGAATGATGGCCTCGCCTTCTGGGGCCGGGCCGGTACTCGCCTCAACGTCGTGGTGCTCGATGGGGTTAGCGATCCGCAGCCGATCGGGTCACGGCGCGCAATCGTGTTCGATGCCGCCCTCCGCGCCGCGTTGGGCTTGGTTGCCGGGTTTGCACTCGCGGTTGTCGCCGCTGGGCTGCGCCCAGTTAAAGGGGAACGTTTATGGAAATCCGCGACTATGTGAACGTGCTGTTCAAGCGCTGGTGGGTGATTGCCCTCACCGTAATCGCAGCGGTGGTTAGCGCGTATGCGATCAGCAAGTTGCTGCCGCAAACCTTCCGCTCGCAGGCGGTCTATCTGGCGCTGGCGAATCAAGCCGACAACGGCCTCAACATTGTACTGCGCAACTCGATGAACAGCTACCGCGAGCTGGTGATGCAACCGAGCGTACTCGACCAGATCAGCCAGCAAATTGGCCTCGACATCAGCGGCGAACGCCTAATGCGCGATGTCAATATTCAACCGCGCCCTGACGAGCAGAAGATTGTGATCGAGGTCGATCTGCCCCGCCTCGATCAATCGCAGGCGCTGGCCGACGCCGTCGGCGAGCGCATCGTCGCCGAAGTCAACCGCATCAACGCCACCCTCGAAGGCACTGCCCGCATCAACGTGACCCGCATCCAGCCCGCCCGGCTGGTCGAAATCCGGCCCAATACCCGGATTAACATGCTGGCCGGCGCGATCCTTGGGTTAGTGGTAGGCGTACTGCTGGCGTTTGTGCTCGAATACCTCGACGACACGCTCAAAACGCCAGAGGATGTGGAACGCTTTGTCGGCCTGCCGACCCTAGGGGCAATTCCGCTGGCCGAGAAGTGAGTTTATGTTCAGGTGAAGGGCGGCACGCTACTTGCTGCGCCGCCCACCGCTTCGCGCCTTCGCGTTTATTGTAAAAACAGGCAGGAGTGATGCTCGTGACATCGTCGCCCGAGCAGGTGTTGATCACGCTGCGCGAACCGGCCTCCGCCGCCGCCGAAGCGTATCGTACCCTGCGCACCAATATTCTCTTTTCGAGTCTTGATAAGCCGATCCATACGTTACTGCTGACCGCTGCCGAGCCCACGCCAGAAAAGAGCCTAACCGCCGCGAATCTGGCCGTCACCATGGCCCAAGCCGAACAGCGGGTCTTGCTGGTCGATTGCGATCTCCGCCAACCGGCCCTGCACACCATCTTCGGCATCTCGAACGAGCAAGGTCTCACGAGTTCGATCCTCGATCAAGATGCGCCGCTCGCCATCCAACCGACCGACGTGCCAGGATTAAGCTTGCTGCCCAGCGGGCCGCTGCCTCCCCGTCCCGCCGACCTGCTCGGCTCGCGCCGTATGGAAGGGCTGCTGGCCCGCCTGCGCCAAACCGCCGACATCGTGATCTTCGACACGCCGCCGGTGCAAAGCTACACCGACGCCCTCGTGCTATCGACCCGCGTCGATGGCGTTTTGCTGGTCGTACAAGCTGGCCGCTCGCGCCGCGACCGGGTGCGCGAAGCGCGCCAAAAGCTCGAAAAGGTCAAAGCCAACCTGCTCGGTGTCGTTCTCAGCAACGCGCGCACGTAGGGCATAGCGTTGCTATGCCCTACGTGCGTGTCATTGCGAGCCGCCTCCGCGCCCCTCTTTGTCATTGCGAGCCGCGCGCAGCGCGGCGAAGCAATCCCCCGCGAGCGCGGGAGGGGTGCCTAGACGCACTGGTATCCACCTGAGCAGGAGATTGCTTCGGGGGCTGCGCCCCCTCGCAATGACAAATTCGGGGCATAGCGATACTCTACCCCCTCACACCACAAAGCGATCTCCCCGATCACGGAATCAGCCCGCTCCGGTATAATGCTCTTAACAAAAGAAATTGCTGCGGGGGCGAAGTACACCACGCTATTGTATATTCACAGCATCCCCTCGCAACGACCCAAGCGCAAACAAACCGCGCGAAACGGCCAATTGAGAACCTTGTCGTCAACAGTGAGTGCCCTATGCCACCGACCATCCTCGTCGTCGATGACGAAGCCAGCATTCGCAACATCGCCAAAACCTACCTCGAACACGCCGGCTACCGCGTCTTGTGCGCCACCACCGGCCCCGAAGGCTTGCAGATGGCGCTCGAAGATCAACCCGATCTGATCGTGCTCGACTTAATGCTACCCGGTATGGACGGGATGGAACTCGCTGCTCGCCTGCGCGAACATTCCGACGTCTTCATCCTGATGCTCACCGCGCGCAGCGACGAGATGGATCGCGTCGCCGGCCTGCGCGTCGGCGCCGACGATTATTTGACCAAACCGTTTAGCCCGCGCGAACTCGTCGCCCGCGTCGAAGCCATCTTGCGCCGGCGCCGCGGCAAACCGGACAAGAGTTCGATCATGCGCTTCACCCATGTCGAAATCGACCCCGACACTCGCGAAGCGCGCGCTGGCGGCCAATTGCTCGAACTCACCCCCACCGAATTCGATCTGTTATTGGCGCTCGCCCGCAACCACAACCGCGTCCTCAGCCGCGAAGACCTGATCGAGAAGGTGTGGGGAGCCGATTTCTACGGCACCGACCGCGTTGTTGATGTCTACGTCAGCCAAGTCCGGCGCAAAATCGAAGCCCTCACCGGCGAAAACCTCATCCGTACCGCTCGCGGTGTCGGCTACCGCTTCGTCGATACATTAGCGTAGAGGGCAACCCATACCCATAGGAGCCGCACTGCCGCGCGGCTTTACGAATCTTGGTGATGCAACATATGATTCACTTTTGGCGACAACTCCGCTGGCAAATCATTGGCGCCCAAATGCTGGTCGTCGTCGTTGGCGTGGTGGCACTTAGCCTCACCGCCAATACCCTGCTCGAACAGACTGTCTCTCCTGATCAACTTGCCACTGTACGCGCCACTGTCATCCAAGCGCTCACCATCGCCGCGATCGCCGCCACCATCGCTGGCCTCACCACCAGCATCTTGCTCGTGCAAGTCATCTTGCGCTCGCTGCGCAGCATTGCCCGCAGCAGCCAGCGCATCGCCGCCGGACGTTACGACGAGCGGGTACACGTGCCGGCCAGCGACGAACTGCGCGCCGTCGCCGAAAGCTTCAACCAGATGGCTGAAGCGCTCGAACAGATCGAACAGCGCCGCGTCGCCATGATCGGCAATGTTGCCCACGAATTGCGCACACCGCTAGCCGGTATCGAGGGTTATCTCGAAGGATTGATCGACGGCGTGCTGCCAGCGGAAGCTGATACTTTTCTTGATATGAAGCAAGAAGTACGCCGTCTACGCCGGTTAGTTGACGATCTACAAACCCTCTCACGGGTCGAAGCTGGTCAAATTTCATTGCACTTCACCACCTTCGACATCAACGACGTCATCCGGCGTGTGGTTGGCCAACTCCAACCGCAAGTGCTTGACGGCTGCCTGCAAGTCGTCTGCGAACGCACCAACCAGCCACTGCTTACCCACGCTGACCCTGATCGCGTCGCCCAGATTTTGCTCAACCTGATCGGCAATGCCGTGCGCTACACCCCCGAAGGCGGCTGCATTACCGTCCGCTCGCAGCTTACCGGCGAGCAGGTACACGTGGTTGTCGAAGATACCGGCATCGGCATCGCCCCCGAACACCTGCCCTACATCTTCGAACGCTTCTACCGCGCCGACCCCTCGCGCTCACGGGCCAGCGGCGGCAACGGCATCGGCCTAACCATCGCCCGCCACTTGGCTTGGGCCATGGGTGGCGACATCACTGCGTACAGCGCCGGCCTCGGCAAAGGCAGCGCGTTTACCCTCACCCTGCCCCTTGGTACGGTGTAAGCGCAGGAAGGGAAAGGTGGCGCCCCCCAATAACACATCCGCTTGACATATCCGCTCAACGGAATTACAATGTAATCACAGGAGGGGCGTATGGCAACTCTTATCAAAACCCGACTTATCAAAATTGGCAACTCTCGTGGTCTTCGCATCCCGGCAGTGTTGCTTGAACAGTTGCAACTCACCGATCTCGTCGAGATTGAAGTCGGCGATGACCACCTTATTATCCGGCGCGGCAAACCGCCGCGCGCAGGGTGGGCCGAAGCATTTCAGCATATGGCGGCTCAAGGCGACGACCGGTTGCTCTTGCCGGACACCGGTCTCAACCAATGGGCGGAAACTGAGTGGGAGTGGTAGACATGCTTCAGTGGAGTAATCGTGGTGCAAGTCAAACGCTTTGACGTGTTCCTCGTCCAACTCGATCCAACGCTTGGCACTGAAATTCAAAAAACGCGCCCTTGCCTCATCATCTCCCCCGATGAGATCAATGACTTTCTACAGACGGTCATTGTCGCCCCAATGACAACCCGCCTGCGTTCCTATCCAACGCGCCTGACCTGCCGTTTCCAAGATCGTGACGCCTCGATTGCGCTCGATCAGATCCGCACAATCGACAAGAGCCGCTTAGTGAGCTATCTGGGCCAAATTGATCGCTCCACTCAGAAGCAGGTACTGGCTGTGCTGGCCGAATTGTTCTCGGAATAGCAAGTAGTCGCTTCTTTGCCCCGCCTTAGCCCTTCCTCTCCGGGTGGCGGAGCGGACAGAATACTTGGTTGAGTACAACTGTTGACCGCTCTGCGATGCCTCAACACCCTGCCCTCCGCTCCCCCCCCTCCCGCCGGCAGGGGGGAGAGGGGGCCGGGGGTGAGGGCCAACGACAAAGCCGCAAAGCGCGCAAAGGCGCAGAGATTCTTAACGCAAAGACGCAAAGAACGCTAAGATCGCAAAGTTGGTTGGGGATGGCGATCATCCCCCGCGTCCTCTGCGGTAAACCTTCCCCCTCCCCCCAGCGGGGGGCGGGAAGTCGTCTCACCCCTCTCCCAGCGGGGGAGGGGTTGGGGGTGGGGGCCATCAGCCCGCGCAGCAGGCTTCGTAACCCTAGCCCGGCCCTTTAGGGCCGGGTTCCAAACAGAAGTTCTTTCCGCCTTTGAACCCAAGGGAGAGGCTAGGAGGGGGCCAACCTAAGACCGCAAAGCTGCCTAGAGATGGTGATGTCCCTCCGCGCCCCCTGCGGTAAAACGTCACCCAGCCCACGCAGCTCTACGACCGCGGCAGCACCGGGCAGATCGATGGCGGATTTTCCGGCGGCGTGATGCCAAAGTACGCTTGCATAATCTGTGTCACCGCCGGCACCGCAATCGTCGATGAACCGTCATTGAGGTCACCGACGCCTTCGACCAACACTGCCACCACGATTTCAGGGTTCTCGTAAGGCGCAAAGCCAACGAACCACGCATGGCTCTGCCGCACCAGCCGGCCATCGGTGGTAGTAAGCAACGGCCCAAACTCGGCAGTGCCGGTTTTGCCGGCAATGCGCAGGCCCGAACAGGCTTCACGCGCTGCAATCCCCAAACCGTCGGTGATCGAGGCCAAGAGACCTTGACGAATGGTGGCCAGATGTTGCGGCTCGATCGGCGCTTTGCTCAGCGGTTCAGGCTGGATCTGCCGCACAAGCTGGCCGTTCTCATCGACAATCCGGTCAACCACATGCGGTCGATAGAGGGTGCCATCGGTCGCGATGGCGCCGGCTGCCACCGCTAGTTGCAGCGGCGTCACTTCGAAATAGCCCTGCCCAATCGCGGTATTGTAGGTATCGCCGGTTGTCCATGCTTCGCGCAAGACCTGCGCTTTCCATGCTCGCGTCGGCACTCGCCCGCTGGCCTCGCCAACTAAATCGATCCCGGTGGTGCGGCCAAAATTGAACCACGACAACCCCTCGACCAACTGGTCAATACCCAGCCCGGTGATCCGCAAGGCGCGCTGGTCGAGGTTGGTCGCCTGATCGTTGCCGCCGGCAACGCTGGCGAAAAAGACGTTTGACGAGAGGCGCAGCGCGTCACGGACATCGATCTGGCCGTTATCGCGATTGCGCACCGAGTTGGGTAAGATAAACTCGGCTCCGCTCCGCTCGATCAGGCGCAAGAGGCCGGGATCGCGCAGTTTGGTATCGGCGGCGATCGCGCCTTGTTGCAACGCCACCGCACCGACAAACTGCTTCAGTGTCGAACCGGGCGGATATTGGCCGGCGATGGCGCGATTGGTAAACGGCGCCAGCCGTTGCAGCTCGCGTTGCGCTTCGGCGCTCGGCGGTGCGAGCAAGGCCCGCAAATCATTGGCCCGCGCCGGATCAACCCAGATGTTGTTGTCGTAATCGGGCAGGCTTACCATCGCCAACACTCGCCCATTCCGCGGATCGATCGCCACTGCAACGCCGGCCACAATCGGATCATAGGCCCGCTTATGCGCCTCGCGCGCCGTTTGCCGCCGCTGCTCACCTTCATTGATCCAGCGCTGCAAGATGCGCTCGACTTCAGCCTGAAATTGGGCATCAATCGTCAGCACGAGATCATGGCCGTTGGCAACCGGGCGCAACGTAGTAACATCGCTGACCGGACGCTGCAACGCATCGACCAGCAACGAGTCAATGCCCATCTGGCCGCGCAGCACCTGCTCATACGCGCCTTCAAGGCCATCTTTGCCAATCTGATCGCTCGGCAGGTAGGGCGGCAAGCCAACACTAGCCGGGTCAATCTGTTTGACCATCAAGCCACAGATCGGCGCATTCGCGGTAATATCAACCAACCCGCGCAACCACGAGCTGGCCGGGTTCACGGCCACCAGCTCGCAGACGTTGATCCGGCCCACGTAGCCCATCAAGTGCGACAGCGAGGGAATGGCGCTGCTCAACGGGTAGCGCCGGCGGAAGCCTTCAATCACCCGCGCGCCGGGCAGGTAATTGGCATTTTCGCGCAACGCCAACACCAACTCCGGCGAAATATCCTCTTTAATCACGACCGGCTGGTAACTCCGCGCGTTGGCCTGTTGCAAAAGCTGTTCAAGCGGATTAGTCAACATCGCGACGTCGCGATAGGTTTGGCTGATCGTGAGCGCGCGCAAAATATCGGGTGGGGCAATGGTGAGTGTAACGGCCTCAGTGGCGGTGAGCGAAGGCAGCGGCCCCAATGCAGCTAACTCGGTGCGCAAGCCGGGGGTCGTTTCGATCGCGCTGGCCGGGTCAATAATGAGGGTTGCCGGCAATCCGGCAATCTGCGCCAGCCGAGCCAGCGTCAACGCCCGCTGCTCAGGCGCGCTGCTTGCCGACGGCAACTGTCCCGGCACCACCGCCAGATTATAGATCGGCACGCTCTCGGCCAGTAATGCCCCGCGCGCATCGAAGATCTCTCCGCGACGCGGTTGATTGGTCAGATACCGGCGGGTGGTGACTTCAATATCAGCCCCGAATCGCTGCGCATCAGTTTGCACCAGTTGCAGTTGCGCTAGCCGTGCCACCAGCACGACCACCACCAGCAACAAGATACTCCGTAGCGCAATGAGTCTCGCCATAACTGGGCATCAGCCTTTCGCTTGTCTACCCACCAACCGGTGAACAACCGCCACTGTTGGCAGAGTTGGGATCAAAGCCAGCAGCACCGACGGCGCTACTACCACCAGCCCATACCTCCGCCAATCTTCGATTACCGGCAAGGCAATCAAGGCTAGCGTTCCTTCGTAGATGACGGTACCGATCGCCACGGCCAGCAACGGCACGAGCGGACGTTCCACAGCAAATCGCCGCGCAGCTAAACCAACAATTGCCACCGCCAAAAGTTGAGCGATGGCATGGCTACCGAGTGGCATCGTGCCTAACCCATCCAGCGCCAACCCGCCATAAAAGGCCCACCACAACCCACGCACTGGTTCGGCAGTGCCGGCGCCAACCAAGGCGCGCGCAATTGCCAGCACCAGCAGGATCGGAACGCTAAAGCCCGCGAGGCCCGTCAGCAGCGTTACCTGTACGAGCGCCAGCGCCAGCAACACCAAAGCCAGCCCCAGCTCGCGCGCCAGCCGCTCTTCTATTCGTCTTGGCTGAGAATCACCCACACGTAGTGCACCTGATCCGGATCGACGAAGGGCCTGATCGCACCTATCTGGCGCTGTCCCTCTTGCTGTATGGTCTCGATCGTACCAATCGGCACGGCTGCCGGCATCGCCGCCAGATCGAGCGGCAGATCAAGCGCCCCGCTCAAACCGGCGGTCACCACCCGCTCTCCCTCTCGCATCGTCTCGTTGCGATCGATTAATTCCACCCGCAAGCGCGAGCCGCGTTGCCATTGACCTTGCATCAAACCTAACGGTGCGCCATCGGCCTGCAACACACGCACGCTAAGTTGGCTGCCAATATCGGTGATCATCAACACATCGGCAGTGCGCGGCCCAACAGACTCAACCACACCAATCAGCGCCGGCGGGCCGCCCGGTTGCTGGCCAATCACCGCCATGCCCATCTGCACGCCATCTTCAACCCCGCGCGCAATGGTTAACACCCGCCGCGCCGCATCCGGCGTGCGCACTATCACCTCAGCACCGAGGATTTTCCATGGATACGCGCGCGTAATGGATAATTGCTGGCGTAGAAAGATATTCTCAACCCGCGTCTGTTCCAGTCGCAGCACTTCGCTGGTGAGGCGTGCATTTTCCGCTTCCAGTTCGGCAATCCGGCTTTGCAACGCCGCCACGTCACGCGGTGTCGCCCACCACGACTCGATCATTGCGCGGCGCTCGGTCAACCAGCCGGCCAGCGGTTGCACCGCCTCGCGCACCGCTAACCGCACCGGCGTCACAATCCCTTGCCGGTCAAGAACAATCAGGAGGATGCTGATCAGCGCCAGCCCAACTGCTAGCGCGGCCACGCGCCAATAGTGACGATCACCGCCGCGATCACGGCGTAATTTCAGTGGCCGATCATCGAGAAAGTCGCGCATGCGCTATCTCCGCACCCGCCGGCTCGTTTGCGCGCGCGTCAGAATATCTTGATAGACGCTGTTATCGAAGTGTTCGACCATCTTGCCGGCGCCGCGCGCCACGCACGAGAGCGGGTCTTGCGCGATATGCACCGGCATGCGCGTCTCAGCCGCAATCCGCTTGTCAAGCCCGTGCAGCAACGAGCCACCGCCGGCCAGCATGATCCCATGCTCCATAATATCGGCCACTAGCTCTGGCGGTGTCTCTTCGAGCGCAGCCCGCACTTCGGCGACAATTGCGTTCACCGGGCCGGCAATGCCCTCGCGCAACTCAACCGAGCTGACCTCGATCGCTTTGGGCAAGCCGGTCAGCAGATCGCGCCCGCGCAACACCACTTTAATCTCTTCATCAAGCGGATAAGCCGAACCGGCGGCAATCTTCGCTTTTTCAGCCATCCGTTCGCCGATCAAGAGGTTGTATTCGCGGCGGGCAAACTGGATGATCGCCTCGTCAATCTCGTCGCCGGCGATCCGGATCGAGTGATTGATGACAATGCCGCCAAGGGCAATTACCGCGATCTCGGTGGTGCCGCCGCCAATATCAACGATCATCGACCCGATCGGCTCTTCGACTGGCAGGCCAGCCCCAATCGCAGCCGCCATCGGCTCTTCCACCACGTAAGCTTCGCGCGCCTTGGCATTCAACGCCGCTTCGCGCGCCGCGCGCTTCTCGACTTCCGTCACACCCGATGGTACGCCGACCACCACTCGCGGACGGGGATCGACCAGCGGCAACGCGGCATAGGCATGCGCCTTCTTGATAAAGTAGGCCAGCATCTGCTCGACCACATCGAAATCGGCGATCACACCATCTTTTAATGGCCGCACCGCCACGATATTGGCCGGCGTCTTGCCCACCATCGCCTTGGCTTCTGCCCCGACCGCATGCACCTTCTTGGTGCGCGTATCGATGGCCACCACCGATGGTTCGCTAATCACAATGCCCTTGCCGCGCACATGCACCAAGGTGTTGGCAGTGCCCAGATCAATGCCGAGATCGCGGCTAAACGCGCCAAAAATCGTATTGAAGGGGTTGAGACCCACGTGTACACTCCACCTCTTACCCGCCGGCAGCCCGCTGCTGCCGCCACCACCCACCACAATGAACGAATGAACCGCCATAATGATCCGGTGAACCCCCGGATCGAATCGCTATATTATAGCATACTGGTCAAACATAATCAGACGTAGCTAAAATCCGTCGCATCCGTGTGAAACCGTGTCGTATTCCCCCTCATCACGCACAGCGTCATTTGACTTTTCGGCGGCTTTATGACACAATTGCTATGCTGCTTCGTTGCAAGCACGTGGACGTGTTCGCCGTAAGCATTGCCGTAGGTCAAGTTCGCTCTCCGGATGATGAAGATGCCACATCCCAACATTACGCGGCATTGCTGCTATGGCTTCTGGCTCGTATTGAGCTAGAAGATTTTTGTTGTCGTGAATATCACAAGCCTTCCGCAACGACCGGTCTATCCATTCTCCGCCATTGTCGGCCAAGAGCGGCTCAAACGCGCTCTGATTCTCAATGCGATCAACCCGCGCATTGGCGGCGTGCTGATTCGCGGCGAGAAGGGGACGGCCAAATCAACCGCGGTGCGCGCGCTGACGCGCCTGTTGCCATCGATTAAAGTGGTGGTTGATTGCCCTTACAGTTGCGATCCCGACATGCCGGCGACGCTGTGCGCTTCTTGCCAAGCTCGTCTCGCGCAGGGTCCGCTGCCAACTATGGTGCGCCCGATCCGGCTGGTGGAATTGCCGGTTTCAGCCTCGGAAGACCGGGTGGTAGGCTCGCTCGACCTCGAACATGCGATTACCGAAGGCCAACGCCGCTTTGAGCCGGGGTTGCTGGCGCAAGTCAATCGCGGTGTCCTCTACGTCGATGAGGTGAATCTGCTCGATGACCATCTCGTCGATCTGCTGCTTGACGCCGCGGCGATGGGGGTGAACACTGTCGAGCGCGAGGGTGTGAGTGTGTCGCACCCGGCCCGCTTCATCCTCGTCGGTACGATGAACCCGGAAGAGGGAGAATTGCGCCCGCAGTTGCTCGACCGCTTCGGCTTGGCGGTGGAAGTGGTTGGCCTGACTGATGTGAATGACCGGGTGGCTGTCATCGAGCGGCGTATGGCCTACGAGGTCGATCCATTCGGCTTCATCCAGCAATGGCACGAAGCGGAAGAAGCGTTAGCGCAACGGATAGCCGCTGCCCGCGCCTTGCTGCCCCAAGTGTGGATCGATCGCACCGATATGGCGGTCGTCGCCAGTCTTTGCATTGAGATGGGGGTTGATGGCCACCGCGCCGATCTGACCATCCTTGAAACGGCCCGGACTCACGCGGCTTGGAGTGGCCGGCGCATGCTGCTCGCCGAAGATATCCGGCTGGCCGCCGAATTAGCCCTGCCCCACCGCATGCGCCGCCAACCGTTCGGCGAGGTCAAGCTTGACGAGCAACGGATGGCCAACATCCTTGACCAATATGGCAAGCGGGTGGAAGAGGTCAGCGCACAGGCTGAAGTAAAAAAAAACCTGACTTTACCGATGTGAGCAATGGCAACGATGAAGGCGGCAATGAGAACGGCAGCGGCAGCGCCACGGTTCCGGTTGGCGGGACCGGCACACCCGCAGCGACTACGCCAACCGACGACAAGTCAACCGGCGGCGCTGAATACCAAGCTGGCGACATCTTTAAGCCGCGCCGCCTCGAAGCGACGCCCGATCGCCTCCAGCGTCACGCTCCCGGTCGCCGCTCGCGCACGCGCACGACGCGCAAGCAAGGCCGCTACATCACCAGCCGCCGCACCGCGCGTGTGACCGATTTGGCGCTCGATGCCACCTTGCGCGAAGCGGCGATCTATCAGCGGAAGCGTCGCACCGAGCTGCTGCATACCATTGGTACGCCGCATCGCCGCCATCCAAAGGTGTTGCTTAAGCGGTCTGACCTCCGCCAAAAGGTGCGAGTCCGCCGCACGCGCAATGCGGTGTGCTTCGTGGTTGATGCCAGTTGGAGCATGGCCGCCGAAGAGCGCATGCAAGCCACCAAAGCCGCTGTGCTCTCGCTATTGCGCGATGCCTATCAGCGCCGCGATCAGGTGGGTTTGGTCAGCTTTCAGCGCGATTATGCCCGCGTGCTATTGCCGTTGACCAACAGCGTCGAGTTGGCGCAACGCCGCTTGCAATCGATGCCGACCGGCGGCAAGACGCCATTATCGCGCGGTTTGATCACCGCCTTCGAGTTGCTCGAACGCGCTCGCCGGCGTGATACAGAAGTGGTACCGCTGATGGTACTATTAACAGACGGGCAGGCAAATGTGGCACTGTCTGACTTGCCGCCTCAGCAAGAGGCGTACCGGATCGCAGAGATGATCGCGGCGCATCAGATCCATTCAATTGTGATCGATACCGAGCACCCGAATTTCGATCGGGGGCTCTCGCGCCGGCTGGCCGAATGTTTGCGCGGTGTGTACTATCGGTTGGAAGACCTGCACGATGACGGCCTCGTCCGCGCGGTGCGGCAGCAAATGCGCTCGTAACATACGTCGGTGCGCGTCTGGCAACGTGGTTGCTTGATGCCACAACCATAGCTTCGGTAATCGTTTACGTGAGGAGGAAGGTAGGCAATGACGGATCAGGTACGTAGGGATGAGGTCGCTGCGGGCGAGCTGCCTGACATGCCTCTTGCGGCAGCTACTGCTCCGGCGGCAGAGGCTGCCGTCGCCGCGCTTACTCAGCCGGCAGAGGCGGTAGCGCCTATCCCTGAGCAGGAGGCGGCCCAGCCCGCCGCCGCAGGGGAGGCTGCTGATGCTCCAACGGCAACGGCTCCAGCCACCGCGGGAGATGGTGCATCCACTGAGACGGAACCGGCTGGCGCGAGTTTTACGCCAGTGGGTGAACAACAACCGCAAAAGCCGCGCCGGTTGAAGGATTTGCAACCCGGCATGGAACTGGAAGGCAAGATTACGTCGATCGCGTTGTACGGCGTCTTTGTGGATATTGGCGTGGGCCGCGACGGTCTCGTCCATATCTCAGAGATGAGCGATCGCCGGATTGAGACGCCTTCGGAATTGGTACAGATCGGCGATACGGTGAAGGTGTGGGTCAAGAGCATTGATACCGATGCGCGCCGGATCAGCTTGACGATGCGTGACCCTGCGCGGGCGGAAACGCCGCGCCGCGCGCGCCAGCCGCAGCAACAACCGCAGCAACAACCACAGCCGCGCCGCCAAGAGATCGACCGCGAGAAGCTGGTCAGCCTGCGCGTCGGTGATGTCGTCGAAGGCGTGATTACCGGTTTTGCCCCCTTCGGCGCTTTCGCCGATATCGGCGTCGGCAAAGATGGGTTGATCCACGTCAGCGAACTGGCTGAAGGCCGGGTTGAGAAGCCGGAAGATGCGGTCAAGGTTGGTGAGCGCTATCAGTTTAAGGTGCTTGAGATTGACGGCGATGCTGCTCGCATCAGCCTGAGCCTGCGCCGAGCCCTGCGCACCCAGCGGATGCAGCAGCTCGAGCCGGGTCAGATTGTCGAAGGCACCGTGAGCGGTATCGCCACCTTCGGCGCGTTCGTTGATATTGGCGTTGGCCGCGATGGCCTCGTCCATATCTCGGCGCTCGCCCCGCACCGCGTGGCTAAGGTCGAAGATGTGGTCAAGGTCGGCGATAAGGTGAAGGTGAAAGTGCTCGGCGTCGATCAGCAGAGCAAGCGGATCAGCCTGACCATGCGCCTCGAAGAGGAGCAGCCGGAAGCAGCGTCGATCTCTGAGGCGAGCGAGCCGGCGGAAGAGGTCGCGCCTGCCCGTGGTGGCCGCAGTAACTTTGAACGCTACACTGCTGCTGCGCAGGCAGCCCGTGAGCGCGGTGAACGTGGCGAACGCAGCGAACGCGGCGAACGCAGCGAACGCAGCGAACGCGGCGAGCGGCGTGACCGCCGCGAACGGCGCAATGCCCAACCGGCCCCTGAAATGTATATGGTCGGCGAAGAGGAAGAAGACGCTTTTGAGGGCAATGCGACCCTCGAAGATCTGTTGACGAAGTTCGGCGGGCCGAGCAACCGCCGCGATCGTGACCGCGATCGCCGCCGCCGCGACCCCGATGATGACGACGAGATTGAGCGCCCATCGAACCGGCGCCAGCGCGATGCGATCCGGCGCACCCTCCAGCAAATCGGTCACGATGAATAGGCGCGTCGCGTAAGGATAGGAATTGGCCTGCCGGCGATGGCGCCGGCAGGCGACTATTTGACATGCATCCAGCGCGACGAGTATAATGGTGATAGTTTTTGTCAATAAAGCGATAATCTCTGAGGAGTAAATACAATGCCCAAGCGAACATGGCAACCGAAGCGCATCCCGCGCCGCCGCAAACACGGCTTTCGGGCGCGGATGGAGACTAAAGACGGGCGCGAAGTGCTCCGCCGCCGGCGTCTCAAGGGGCGCTGGAAGCTGACGGTGAGTGATGAGCGGCGAGCGGTGCGCCGCGGACATCGCTAATGACGGGATGGGACGGGTTATCGCCTACAGTGTCGCCCTCAGCGGCTGGCCATTGCGCCATCTGTGGCCGATAGCCCGTTTGTTTTTTACCCATGCGACGCGCAAATCGGCTCCGCCGGCCCGAACAATTTCGCCGCGTGCGCCACGAAGGTCGCACTGTTACGTCACCGTGGCTGGCCTTGACCGTCGCGCCGGGCCGGCGCAATGCAGTGCGCTGCGGGTTCGTCGCTGGCCGGCGCATCGGCGGCGCAGTCCAACGCAACCGTGCGCGCCGGCGCGTCCGTGAGGCAGTTCGCCTGCTGCTGCCGTCATTGCAGAGCGGCTACGATTTGGTCTTTATGATTCGCTCGCCGGAAGTGGTTGAAGCGCCCTTTAGCCAGTTACAAGCCGATATTGCCGCACTTCTGCGGCAGGCTTGCCTCTTGAACGCGCCGGAATCCAAATCAACTGCATCAACATCGGCTACCTCGCATCCACAATACGAACGGGGATCATCATGAACATTTGGTCGGCATTTGTTGGTTTGCTCGAACAATTGCTGCTCTTCTTCTCATCATTGACCGGCAATATGGCGCTGGGCATCGTGCTCTTTACGATCGCGGCGCGCCTCGTTATTCTGCCCCTGACGCTCAGCTCGCTCCGTTCGAGCCGCCGTATGCAAGAGGTGCAGCCGATCTTGAAGGAGATCCAGCGCAAGTACGGCAAAGATCCCCAGCGCCTCCAAGAAGAGACGCTGCGCGTCTACCGCGAGCATAAGATTAACCCGGTCGGTGGATGTTTGCCGCTCTTGCTGCAATTGCCGATCTTTTTCGGCGTGTACCAAGCGGTGTATCACCTAATGGTACCCGAACAGCGGGTCAACCTGAGCGCCGCCGCCGCTGAAATGCTCAAAGACGAACGGCTGGCCCAGATCCTTGCCGCCCCCTTTTTTGGCATGGATCTCGGTATGCCGGCGTTTGGCCCGAATGGTTTTGCCGGCTTTGTCTATCTCATCTTGCCGGTGCTCTCGATCGTCTTGCAGTTGATGCAACAGTTAATGGCGACGCCGCGGGTGCAAGATCCGCAACAAAAGGCGTTTACGCAGGCCATGTTGATTATGCCGTTCGTCTTCGGCTACATTGCCTTTACCTTCCCGACTGGTGCCGTGCTATACTGGGTCATTAGCAGCGTCATTGGCGTGATCCAGCAGTATTTCACCTCGGGCTGGGGGTCGCTGGCCAATTACCTACGCTTCCTGCCCCCCGACAACCGCCCGGCCCCGGCATTGTCGTTGGCGCCGGCCACGGCGGGTCAGGCGGCTGAAGCGCAACCCGAAACCCCAAAGGTTGATTTCTGGTCGGTGATGCGGCCATTGACTGAAGCGCCGGTAGAATCGAGCGAGACCGCTGGCGAAGAGCATCGCGCAGCGCGCCAGCATCCCAACCCGCGTCGCCGTCGTTAAGGGCAAGAGACGTTTAAGCAGACGGTCACAGTGACCGAGAGGTGTCTATGAAGCGCATCGAGATCAGCGCGCGCACCGTCGCCGAAGCTGTCGAGCTGGCGTTGGCCCAACTGGGCCGCGATCGCGATGAAGTGGCAATTGAAGTGCTTGATCCGGGCGAGAAGGGTGATGAAGCATTGGTGCGCGTCACCGTTGTCGAAGATGAAGAAGAGCGACCGTCGATCGAGAAGGTGAGCGCTATCGCCCAACGCATTCTCGAAGATCTACTCGAACGCATGGATATCCATGCGTATGTGACGGCTGTCGTCTCGCGGGTGCCCGGCCCGCAGGGTGAACCGGAAGACACGATTACCTTGCACGTTGAGGGCGCCGATGAAGAGGCGATGGGGTTGCTGATCGGACGCCGCGGCGAGACGCTGCGCTCGCTCCAATTTTTGCTGAATCTGTTGGTGAGCCGGCGCGTGCATGCATGGCCGCAGTTGGTGGTTGATGTGGGCAATTATCGCCAACGCCGCCAAGAATCCCTCGAAAGCCTTGCCCGCCGGATGGCGGAACGGGTACGCCAGACCGGCCGGCCTATTATGCTGGAACCCATGGCCGCCTACGAGCGGCGGATCGTTCACCTTGCCCTGCGCGACGACAAGACGATTTATACCGAGAGTTCCGGCGAGGGCGAGAATCGCAAGATAGTGATCTATCCGGCAAAATTGTAACCGGTAGGGGGCTGGTGGCTCACCGGCCCCCAGTTGCTTCCCGCATTACACCCATCTCGCCTTCACGTCTGCGCTGACACCCTATGATTGATTTTGTTGCTATCGGCCACGTGACTCGCGATCTGTTGCCGGCTGGCGCAACTGCCGCTGGCGGTACCGCTCGCTTCGCTGCGCTGCTGGCGCAACGGCTCGGCTTGCGTCCGGCTATTGTCACTGCCAGCGCTGAACCGGCTCCTGCTGGGGTGGCATGGGCGAACATTGCGACGCGCGTGAGTTCAACCTTTGAGAACCGCTACACCCCCACTGGCCGGCGCCAGTGGCTCCACGCGGTCGCGCCAACGATGAGCGTGACCGATATTCCGCTTGGCTGGCGCGCGGCCCCTATCGTCTTGCTCGGCCCGGTTGTGCATGAATGCACCCCTGCATTAGCCGCAGCGTTTCCGAGCGCCTTGATCGGCGCTACAGCCCAAGGATGGCTGCGCGATTGGAACGATGACTTGCCATCACCCATTCGGCTGCGCCGCTGGCAACCCGCGCCCAAAGAACTACAGCGCGTGCATGTGCTCAGTCTCAGCAGCGAAGATGTGGGAGGCGATGACGAATTAGCCGCCTATTACGCCAGCTCAGCGCCGATTGGCATTATCACCCATGGCGCGCGCGGCGCCACGATGTTCTTGCACGGTAAGCCGCACCATATCCCTGCCTACCAAGCCCAAGAGTCTGATCCAACCGGCGCCGGCGATGTCTTTGCCACCGCCTTCCTCATCCGGCTGTGGGAAACAGGCGATCCCTTTGCCGCGGCCCGCTTCGCTGCCGCGGCAGCGGCCTGTGTCGTAGAAGGGGTCGGTGATACGGCATTACCCGATCGGGCGCAGATCATCCAACGGATGGCCAGAGATAACCGGGCAGTCGATCACGTCACGCAAACATCGTAGGGGCGCACGGTCTGCGCCCCTACGAGCAGCATCACCGCTCTAACCGGTACGGCACGCTGGTCACCACATTGCCGCGTAATCGCAGGGTCGTCTTGATCAACAAACCGGTCTGGTTGTGCAACAGGTGTTCCCACCAACGCGCCGGCACAAATTCGGGCAAGATTACCGTGATCACATCATCGCCATAACGCGTCTCGACCTCTTCAATGTAGCGCACAATCGGGTTGATCAGCGAGCGGAACGGCGATTCGAGCACAACCAGCGGAATATCGCACCCCCAATCGCGCCAACGCGCGCGCAATTTCTCGGTCGCGTCTGGGTCAAGATCAACATACACCGCAGTCACATTATCAGGCGCAATCGAGCGTGCATATTGCAAGGCCGGCAATACGCCACGGTGAATGCCGCTCACCAAAACGATCGCCGTGTGGCGGCGCAGTTCGGGCGGCAAGATAGCGCCGCTTAACGACAATTGCTCGGCCACGCGGCGATAGTGCAAGTTGATGGACCGGAACATCAAAACCAAAATCGGAATGGCCGTAATGACCATCCACGCGCCATGGACGAACTTTGTGACCATCAAGATCACCAACACGATCGATGTGAGGATAGCGCCGAAACCGTTGATCATGGCACTTTGCAGCCACCCCGATTGGCGTAGACGCAGATGGCGGCGCACCATCCCCGCTTGCGAGAGGGTGAAGGAGGTAAACACCCCGACCGCGTACAGCGGCAGCATCGCGATCTCATTCGCCTGAAAGATAACTACTAACAGCGCCGAGAACATCCCTAGCACCAGAATCCCGTTCGAGAAGACCAACCGGTCGCCGCGTGAGGAAAACTGGCGGGGCAAGAAGCGATCGCGCGAGAGGAAGGAAGCAAGACGCGGGAAGTCAGCGAAGGCCGTATTCGCAGCCAATACCAAAATTAAGGCAGTAGCCACCTGAATAAAGACATACACTGGCCCCACGCCAAAAATCGTGCGCGCAATCTGCGAGACGATCGTTTCGTGGGTGAACTCATTCGGTACCGCTTGATGCGTATGCGCCAGCCACGTAATACCTAGAAACATCGTGACCAACAGCGTGATCATCCACGTGAGGGTGATCGCCGCATTGTGCGACTCCGGCGGTTTAAACGCTTGCACACCATCGCTAATCGCCTCAATTCCAGTCAGGGCAGTGCAACCGGCGGCAAAGGCGCGCAAAATCAACCACAGCGAGATCGCCTCGCCGGTAAGCGGAATATCCGGATCGATCGAATGCGTTACCGGCTTGGCGCCAAACACCAGATCATGGCCGATACCGACTGCGATCATCGAGAGAATGCCGGTGATAAACGCATACGTCGGGATGGAAAAGATCATGCCGCTCTCTTTAGCGCCGCGCAGATTGGCAATGGTGACGATCAGAATGCAGACGAGGGCAATCTCAACCGCATGATCGCGGAGCGCTGGAAAGCCCCAGTTCGTTGCTAACGACGTGATGGCAGCAACGCCAGCCGAGATGCTCACCGCAACCGTTAGCACATAGTCGATCAGCAAGGCGCCGGCGGCTACCAAACCCAGCAGATCGCCTAGATTATCGCGCGTGACGATGTAGCCGCCGCCGCCTTGCGGATACGCTTTGATCGTCTGCCGGTAAGAAAGGCCAACGATCAGCAACAACAATGCAATCGCGGCGGCAATCGGCAACGATAGACCAAGCGCCGCGCTTCCGCCGAGAATGAGAATGGTGAGGATTGCTTCAGTCGCATACGAGACCGACGAGAGCGCATCTGATGAAAAGACTGCCAGCGCTGTCGTTTTATTGAGCCGTTCGTGGTGCTGATGTTCGGTGGCAATCGGCCGGCCAACCAGAATGCGCTTGATCTGGGCAAACATAGCCACAGGTTCCTTGCTAATGTGCGAACGAAACGGTTTTGGGCAATAGAAAGACGGAACGCAATCTGTGCGCGGCAGTCGGCGTTCCGTCGGCTGTCGAACGCATGGTCGATAACTATCAACCTGCGCATCGTCATTGATGCTTGCCGTGCGATCATAGCACTATCATCCGTGAAAGTCAATCCCTGTGACAGTTCTCACAGACGGGCTTGACATCGCTGCACAGGCGCGTTATGCTCTGAAAGAGTTGTGGCCCGATGGCAAAGGCACGGTGATGAACGAACAAGCTGTTGAAACACAGGCGCTGGTCAAACGGTACGGCACGGTGACGGCGCTCGATCATGTCACGCTCCAAGCTCCGGCTGGGCGGATCTACGCATTGCTTGGCCCAAACGGGGCTGGCAAAACGACCCTGCTCAGCATTCTCACCACCTTGCTCCCGCCGACGTCCGGCAGCGCGCGCATTCTCGGCTACGATGTGGTGCGCGATGCCGCCGAGGTTCGCCGCCGGATTGGAGTGACGTTTCAAGAGATGGTGCTCGATCCGTTGCTGACTGGGCGCGAGACGCTCGATTTTCACGGTCGCCTCTATCGCTTGCCATCCGCTGTGCGCCGGCAACGGATTGCTGAATTGGTTGAGTTGGTGCAATTGACCGACGCCATCGATCGGTCGGTCAAGAGCTATTCCGGCGGGATGAAGCGGCGGCTTGAATTGGCCCGCGGTCTGATGACTGATCCGCAGGTATTGGTGCTTGACGAACCAACGCAGGGCCTCGATCCGCAAAATCGGGTTAATATCTGGAGCTATGTGCGCGATCTGAACCGCCGCCGCGGGATGAGCATCTTGCTCACCACCCACGCGATGGATGAAGCCGAGGCCTTGGCCGACCTCGTAGGCATTATCGATCACGGTCGCCTGATTGTCGAAGGCAAGCCGGGTGATCTGATCGCTTCGCTCGGTTCTGATGTCATCCGGGTGCGCGGGAATGGTGATTTGCAGCATCTGGCCACGGTTGCCGCTGCAATTGATGGCGTGAGCCAAGTCGCGACTGACCTAGCCGATGGCTTGGCCCTGATTTATACCGACAACGGCAGCCGTCGTTTGCCAGCAGTGCTGCATGCGATCAGCAACAACGGCTTCGCCGTCGAAGATGTCACCCTTGCCCGCCCGTCGCTCGGCGATGTGTTCTTGCACTATACCGGCGCCGCGCTGCGCGATTAATACCTACACACACTGCTAGAGGAGCGCTCTATGTACGCCACGTATGTCATCTGGACGCGGCACATGCGCAAATTCATCCAGCACACCGAAGAATTGGTTGGGTTGGCATTACAATCGGTCTTGTGGGTAGTGCTCTTTGGGGTTGGCATGCGCGGCATGATTAGCGATGTCGGCGGCAGTGATTATATGTCATTTATTCTGCCGGGCATCATTGCCCTCAGCGCATTGGGCGGCGCGGTTGGCGGCGGCATGGTATTGTTGGATGAACGGCTGCGCGGGATTGTGAAAGAGTATCTGGCCGCGCCGATCCCGCGCTTGAGCATTTTGTTGGGCAGTGCGGCGAGTACCGCAACCAAGGCGCTCTTTCAAGCGACGCTAATGTTAATCATTGGGTTGCTCATGGGGGCGCGCTTGGTGATCAACCCGGTTGGCTGGCTGGGTGCGCTCGTGTTGCTTGCGATCTTTGCCATCGGCTTCAGCGGGCTGGCGCTCGGCGTGGCGGCTATTTCACGCAGCATCGCCGGCTATCATGGTATGATCTTCCTCTTTAACCTGCCGCTGCTATTTGCCTCAAATGCCCTCTACCCGCTATCAGTATTGCCGGGATGGATGCAAGCGATTGTGCTCATCAATCCGGCAACGTATCTGATCGATGCCGTGCGCGCTTTGGCGTTCGGCGTGGAAGCTACCCTGCCGCTGTGGGCCAGCAGTCTGGTGCTGGCCATTTTTGCTGCGGCGAGCATGGCCTTCGCGCTGTCGCTCTTCCAGCGTTCGTTGCGGGCGTGAAGGATGGCCACGAAAAGACACAGAAAACATAAATGACTGTAGGCTGAGCCCAAAGCCAGATATTAGCCAATTGCTGTGTAGCAACACTGCCGGCGCAACTAGCTAACAAACCAGCCAATCCGTTTTCGTGTGTTCTGCGTCTTTTTGCGGCGATTATTTCCCACCACACCCCACCAATGACGTCGGATCAATATTCACGTCGCCGCGCCAAACTTGATAATCGAGGTGCGGGCCACTGGCAAAGCCAGTACTGCCCATTAAGCCGATCACCTCGCCGGCCCGCACCTGCTGCCCGTCAATCACCGTCACAATCACCAAGTGCGAGTAGCCAGTGCGCCAGACTCTGTCTGGCGCTACCACCCAGACGTGATGGCCGGCGGGATAGCTATTCATCGTCACCTTTACCAACCCATCGTGGGTAGCGACCACTGGCGCATACCAGCTCGGCCCCGGCTCGGCCAACCCATCGCCGTCGCCGTCAACCGCCAAATCGATCGCGCCCCAAATATGGGCCGGCGTGTGGGTGCCAACGCCATACCCTTGGGTGATGACAACTTGGCCGGACGCAGGCTGCACTGGGCAACCGTGTGGGCCAGCTTCATCGAGGTAGAATTGGGGCAGCGCCGTAGGGTTTGGCGCAAGTGGCGGCGCAGGAGCAATGAGGGGCGCCAGCGCGTCAGGTGTGGGGGTCGCCAGCGCAACAGAACGCGCAGCACTCACGACCAGTTGCGCCGGCGCTGCTGCCGGCAAGGCCACGGTAGGAATGGCTGCGATCAGCTGTGCGCCGGCCTGATTAAGCAGAGAAGCCTGCCATTGCTGTTGGAAGGTGGGAGCGACTCCGGTTGCCAGCGGCGTCGCCGCCAGCGTTGCCGCCAATCCGGCGGCCAAGGCGAGCGGCAAGACGTTCGCTTGCGGCGATGGACGCGGCGGCGGTGTCAACAACGCTGCGGGTGACAAGCCTAACACCAATGCAATCGCCTCAGCCTCACCGTGGCTGAGGCGACGCATCCCATACTCGGCTTCGGCAATGGCCCGCGCCGGAATCCCGGTCAGGAGAGCCAAATCGACAAACGTTAAATCACGAGTGCGGCGAAGCTGGCGAAGTGTCTGCATCTCGCTCCTCTTGGCACAACACAGTTAGTTGGAAGATAACACAACTCTGCCGTGCCCAAGATGACAAGATGCGTACAAATGCAGCTTAATCGCCGTTCACCAGCCGTTCTTTCGCCGCGTACTCGGCCTCAAGCTCGGCCAGCTTGCGCTGACGTTCACGCTTCTCAAGCCGGTTGAGCGTAATATAGCCGGCCAGAATTGAGACAAAGAGCGCCGGCCAAATCAACCATGCAAAGCTGATTTTGATGCTAATCGCAAAGAGCAACCCAAACAGGCCGATGAACACCCCGCCGGCAGCCATATACACTTCAAAGCTGGTGCTGGCAAGATAGACCTCATCGCGCGGGCTAAACCGTTGCTGTCGCGCCATACGCAACCTCTCATCACCGACGAACCTGCCATCCTGACAACTGTATGCTAGCACAGGGCCGGATTGCATTGTAGTGGATGAAACGATGCAGTTTTTGTGCAATATCTGTGCTTTTATGCAAAAGTCCATCGTAAGATAAGAAGGGCGGGTGTGAAACCCGCCCTTACGATCGAGCACCTTCAATCGCCCAACCCCGCGCCGATCGCGAGCAGGCGATCGCGCTGCCATCAACGCGACTGAGCCGCTGCCGGTTGGCCGCTGCCTTCGATAATCATGCGCAAGCGATCAAGCTGGATGCGCATATCGAGCGAAGCAAAGATCTGGCCGAGACCTACGACAAACACCCGCAGACTCGGATCGGGCACTTCGTACTCGACCCGGTTCTGCACAACCGTGCGATCGCCATCAGCAAACCAACGCCAGAGCTCCTTACCGTGCCACAGGCCATCGATCGCCAGCAAGATATGACCGCTATCGCGCTCGGTGACGGTATAAGTCGCACCGGCCAGCGCCAGCGACTTGAGGCGCAGTTTGTGCTTGCTGCCCAACGCCATCAAATCGCCCTCAATTGGATCGAGCACCACCAGCGGCGAGCGCCACTGCGCCATTAATTCGGGATCGGTCAAGTAACGCTCGACGGTGGCAGGCGGCGCTTTAATCGAGACAAACTGTTCCTGCACGATCATAATCACGCTCCTATCGCTCAGGCGCTCTCAATGGTAGCGCGGTAATACTCTTCAATCCCCCGTTTCAGCATGATCGCCGGATAGCCCATCACTGGCACGCCTAATGCGCTCCCGATCGCATCATTCGGCCCTAATGAAACGACTTCGCCCAGCTCAATCGGCTCGTAGGGCCTTGGCGCTTCGCCGCGCGCTTCAGCCGCCAGTTCCGCAGCCAAATGGGCGCCCTGCCGGATGGCGTATGATGCGGCAGGTGGCAAGATCCCGCCCCGGCCATCAGACACGGCGGCGCAATCGCCAATGGCAAACACGACCGCTTGCCCGTTGACCCGCAAATAGCGGTCAACCAGCACCCGCCCGATCCGATCGGTTGGGAAGCCGGCCTCGGCTAAGAGGGCCGGTGCGCGTACGCCAGCGCCCCAGACAATCGTACCGGCGCGCAAAATCCGGCCATCGGCAAAGCGCAAGCGTTGCGGCTCGACCTGCGTTACCGGCGTTTTGAGAAACACATTCACACCGAGGCGTTCCAAGCGGCGCACAGCCTCGTGGCTCGCCCACTCACCAAGGTGCGGCAGCAAATGATCTTCGCGTTCAATCAGCGCAATGCGCACTTCCTTGCGGGGCGCGCCGGTTTGCCGGCACAGATCATCGGCCCACGCCGCCAACTCGCCGGCCAACTCACAACCGGTATAGCCGCCGCCAACGATCGCCGTCGTCATCGTGATCCGCAATTCGGTCGGATCGGTCAACGACGCCGCTTTGGTAAATTGAGCGACGATGTGTTTGCGCAACGCGATGGCATGGGCGAAGGTATGAAGGGGCAGCGCATGTTCACGGGCGCCGGGTGCATTGAAAGAGGTCTCGCTGCCCAGTGCCAATACCAGCCGATCGTACGGCACGCTCCGGCCATCGGCCAGCGTCACCGTGCGCTCAAGCGGATGGATTGCCGTCACGCGCCCCTCCACCCGCTCGATATCACGACCCTGCAACAAACGATCGAGCTGATAGATCGACTTCTGATCGGCAATCCCGGCGGTTGCGGTCAAATGCAACAACTGGATTAACTGGTGGTACGGATGTTGATCAACTAAGCGGATAGTAATATCAAGCCCTTGTTCACGGCGGAAACGGGCCAGATCGAGCGCTGTGCGCAAACCGGCATAGCCGGCGCCGAGAATAACGATCTGCATGGTCACAAAGCTCCGTGGACTGGTCACGACAGGCGGGTGTAGACACGCTACATCCCCTATTTACAGAATACCACGGCTCGGTTGCCGGTCAACCGCACAACAGGCGCAGATCACACACCTTTGGCAGCAAGAGACGGACGCAGAGGAATGGGAGCGTCACAGCGCATCCCACGCCTCTGCGTCAGCCATAACTCCACCGAGCGATCACGGCGCCGGCGGCGTCTTCGGCGGTGTCTCAACCCACTCATCAACCTTGGCTGCACCCTGCTCAACCGCATCGGCAGCCCGTCCGGCAGCGCGGCTAAAGCTCGTGCCAAGCTCTTCCGCCGCGCGCGACAGCCGCTCGGTAAACGAGCGCACCTGCTCGCCAACCTGCTTCGGGCTCGGCAGCGAGATCTGCGGCGGCTCAGCCGCGACGATATCATCAACCACCCGCTCTGAAATATTGGCCAGCTCTTTCGGAAATGCCACCACAGCCATCGCTACCTCGGCCATCGCCCGGCGCACGCGGCGGCGCGAATTGCGCGGCAGCAGCACCAGCGGCACCGAAGCAACCGTCAGGCCAATCCGGGTTGCCCCGCCGACAAAGCCAGCCGCCAGCTCAAACAAGCCATCACGCTCGTTGGTCGTCTCATTGCTCATACGACTCTCCTCCTCTGCTCACCGAGAGCAACCGGCGTTACTTCGCCTCAGTCTTCTCTTCGCCCTCAGCCGCCCACTTCTCGATGCTCTTGCCTGCGATGTCGGCGAAATCACGCGGCAACGAGGCAAAGGCGTACATCAGCTCCTTGGTCGCATTGCGCATGTGCTGGCGCGACTCGGACGGCAGCAGCGCAAGGGGCAGAGTAAAGACCGCCATACCAAGGCGAACGACGCCGCCACCGAACTCCATCACCGACTCGACAAAGCTGTCGCTGCGCCGCACCGGGACGCTGCGCACTCGGACCTCACCTTCAGTCTCCGTCATCTTCGCACCTCCTTAACGGTCAGCCAAAATAGCCGCCCACCAGAAAACCCGAGACAATCTGGATTAAGGCCACAAATGGGTTGGAGGCCAGCAGGTAACGCACGTAATTTTGCTGGTTTGGTTCGCGGTAGAGCTTAACCTGATTATAGATTGGCACTACCAGCGCCAGCAGAATAAACGCCGCCACCCAGTATTGACCCCACATCCACGCCAATATCATCAGCATTGCCTCGAAGCCATTAATCGTTGCATAAGCCACAATCAGCGTGCGCTGCACACCGATCGCAACCGTGAGCGATTTCAGACCTAACTTGCGATCACCCTCGACGCTCTTGATATCGTTGAGGAAGAGCAAGCCAGCCGCTAAACCGCCATTGATCAACGCTACCACCACGCTTTGCCACGTCAGCGGCGCAAAGATCAGGTGGCCGGCCATCCAGCTCATACTGACGTACCCCAACCCGACAGCCGGCGGCCCCAACCAGAAGTGTTTCTTCAGCTTGATCGGCGGCATGCTGTAGATCACCGACAGCATAATACCGACAAAGGCGAAGTAGACGATCAACGGCTGGCCAAAGACCAGCGACACCAGCATGGTGGCTGTGCCGAGTACGATCCAATTCCAGCGCGCCTCATTCAGCGTCACAATCCCAGCCGGAATCGGGCGTTGCGGATCGTTGATCGCATCTAGTTCACGATCGAAATAATCGTTAATACTCTGGCTAAAACCGGTGCCAAGCGGGCCGGTCATCAATGCGCCCAACAGCATGAGCCACCAGTGATCGGGCCGCGTCCAGTCAAAGCCTCGCTCGTAGCCTGACGCCAGTGCGCCACAGAAACAGACCAGTACCGGCGAAATCCACGTCACCGGATCGGCAAGCTCGATATGGGCCCGGATTTTTCGGCTGAGCGAGACGCGCTGTTCAGTCGAAATCATAGTTGCTTACCGCATTGCCGGGCAGAAGCTGCACCGGTCACACATGGCTGAACCTTACAGTTACGGTTTAACGGCCTGATACAGAACGTGTTCGTACCCCTCATCGAACGTGATGTCGGTAAACCCAATCTGGCGCAGGAGATCAGGGTAGATCGCGTGATCCTTAAACTCAAGCACCGAGAAGCCCATGCCGATAGCGCACAGGTAATGGGTGAGATAATCGTAGTTTGGATGGTGCGGATCGCTGATCACCATATCGAGGATCAGCACCTTCCCGCCGCTCGGCAAAGCATCGTAGGCCTTCTTGAGCAACATCGAGCAGAACTGCGCATTCATCGGGTAGAGAATGCGCGAGAAGAGCACCGCATCACCGGGAGGATACGGCTCGCGGTACATATCGATCGCCACCGGGGTAATCCGGTCGCTCAGACCCTTGGCTGCCACATTCTCGCGCACCAGATCGAGCGCGCTAGGCAAGTTAATCAACGTCACCTTGAGGTTGGGGAAGGCTTGGCAGAGGGCCGCAGCAATATCGCCAATCCCACCGCCGACATCGATCAGCATCTGCACATCGGCCAGCCGGGCCCGCTTGACCAACAACTCGACGAAGAGTTGAATATTCGACCGGTGCAACGTCTCGTAGAACAGGCTATCTTCGCGAGTGCACGGCGGATGCGGCACAATGCTGGTAAAATCAACCTTCCCGCGCACCACATCAGCCAAGCGCAGGTAGTAATTCTCGATCAAGTCAGAAATATAATCCACGAACGGCACCATCGTCATATTGCGATGGCGTTCGGGATCGGCAAAGAACTGCTCGGCGAAGGGAGTCAGCTGCCAACGATCATCTTGCCGCGCCGCCAACCCGACCTGCTCGAGCGTAATCAAGAACTTCTCCAGCCGCGGCGGCACCGTCTCGGTCAAAGTGGCCAGATCGGCCAGCGTGCGCGGTTCGGCAGCCAACAGATCAAACAGCCCCAAATCTTTTGCCGCCTTAATCACGAAGAAATCTACCGTGCCCTTAAACACCATATCATAGGCACGGTTGGTTGCAGCAAACAGGTCTTGTTGCTCAAGCGCCGCAGCGCCCGCCGTGGTTGGTTCAACCGAAGGTGAAGTCGTCATGCGTTCCCCCTCGCGCACAAGTGCGATGTTACTTAAGAGACAACCGATTCTGAACCCTGCTTAGATACTGCCGCCTGCCGGTTCAACCACGGCTGGAAGAAGATCGGAATAAAACTTAGCCACCAACTGACATATCCCAGCCATGCAAAGAAGCGATGCAACCGGCGCTGCTGCGGATGATCACGCATTGACTCGCCCCAGCGATGGCCGGTAATCATTGCCCCAACCATACCGATGGTTGGCAACGGGCCAGTGATCATAAAATAGATCTTCAACCAGCGTGGTTGGTGTTGCCCGCCAAAATGCTCTTCGCGAAAGAGCCGGCCAATCCCGACCACTGCCACCATCACGTTCATCAGCCAATCGAGTGCGTGCGCGACATTCGCTAACCGATTGCGCAATACTGCCCGCGCTGGATGATGCGTAGTCACCTCTTGCCGGCAGAGATAGAGCACTGCGGTATAACACGCAAGCGATACACCCGACACAGCCGCCATAGCATACAGAATCAACCGGTCAATGTGCGATGATTTCATGCAATTTGTATTATAGTACAAATCAGCGATATTTCAAACAACAACTGATGATGATCCGAGCAACACTCGTTGCCAGTCTCTTAACCCTTCGGGGTCGCCGTACCACGGCCGCCCATGGAAGGGCGAGTGGTGCAAGCCGGATACGACCAGATACTCGGCGCCGGGGAGCGCTGCGCAGGTAAGCGTTGTAATCCCGTCACCCCATGCCTGCGCGCCGGCAGGGCCATCGATCAGCACGTAGCTGTTATACGCCATCCGCTCGACCCAGCGTCCTTGCCGGTTGGCCTGAATGCTGCGGCCAATGATCGAGGTATAGCGGATATGATCATAATACGCGCCGGGATAACAACGATTGGTAAACCCGACGGTCTGGCGCGTCCAGAACTCTTGGCTATGGTGCGGCGTACCAAGCATGATCAAGTGATGCACGAACCGGTGGCCGCCGTAGATTTCACCCTTGTACGGCTGATCGCCAAGATACATGCGCGCCACTGTGCCACCGACGCTATGGGCCAGAATGGTCACGGTTTCAGCCCCGGTTTCGCGCAACGCCCGAGCCACTGTGTCGCGCACAATCCGCAACACCGGCCGAAAATCCCAATCGCGGGTTAAAGCCCAGCGCATACGACCGATCGGGGTCACGAAGACGCGAAAACCAAACGGTGGTTGCTCGAGCGTCCGCGCCAGTGCCGCAAAATCGCTCGGACTGGTCAGATAACCGCCAATAATCACCAGCGGACGGGCCATAGCACTCCTGATCAATCCTCAAACCACAGCGGCACCACATCCCGCGCGCCGTACCACGTCGCCGGCGCGTTATACGGTGCATGGCGCGCACCCTCTAAGATCAAGTTGTCGGCGCCGGCCAGATAGCAGGCTGCCGTTGGCACAATCCCATCGCCAACCAGATTCCCATCGCCGAACGAAACCTCATAAGAACGATAGGCAATCATTTCTTCGGGATTGCCGAAACGACGGCCACGTACGCTCCGCCCGGCCACAGCGCGATACTTGACGTGCGGAAAAGCAGCGCCGGGGTAGCGCGCCTCGAGCCAGTCGGCAAACTGTTTCACCCAGATCTCTGAGGTGGCATGGGCCGTCCCCAAGGTGGTTAAGCTTGCCACCACCTTATGGCCATCGTAGCGCACCCCTTGGTACGGCTCATCGGACAAATAGGCGCGCGCGATCCGGCCACCGGCGCTATGGCCGATCAAATCAACCTTATCAGCGCCGGTTTCTTCGAGCGCAATCCGCACCGTCGCTGCAAGCGCATCGAGCGCCGGCCCAAAATCGGGATCGCGCAAGCGCGCCCACGCTAACCGGCTGAAATCAACCACATACACGATCCGATTGTATGGCGGCGAGGCCAGCACGCGCGCCATACCGAAGTAATCGGCGGGTGACGACAGCCACCCGCCCATAATCACCACCGGACGGGACATAGACTACGCTTTATCCTTGTCTTCAGAACCGGCTTCGGGTTTATCAGCCGGCGGAAGCGGCATAGATGACGGCTTCGGCGGCGTTACCGGCGCCTGATAGGAACCATTACCATTGCCATTATCCGCCACCACCTTAATCCGCCGGATCGTCTGCGGCTGAGGCTTAGCCTTCTCGCCGGGCAAGGCATCGATCGCGGCATTAAACAGATCGCACCCAATCCGTACAAACTCCTCCGTCTGGAAGCGGATCCAGTGGCCATAGAAGTTCAGCAGCTTCTCAGTCGTCGCGCGCGTCTCGCGAGTGAAGGCCTCAAGCCCCTGCGGCGGCAAGGCCCCGCGCGCATACGAACGCAGCAGATAGCCGATTGGCTGCACATTTGGCGGCAACTCATCACCGGCGAGACTTAGGCGGGCCGGCGTGGAAGGCGTCTCCTCGCTGGCCGGCCGATAGGTTGCCGGCGCAAAGCTGCGCGGCGTGAACGAGGGCGCGCCGGGTGTATACGAAGCCGCGCCGGGCGTGAACGAGGGCGCGCCGGGTGTATACGAACGTGGCGGCGGCGTATACCCGTATGACGACCGGCTCGGCGCAGCCGGCTCCGCTTCGCCGGCATACGGCACAGGTGTGTCATCCAAATTCAACAAACGCTTCAACCAACTGGGCATCCACTGATACCGGGAATTGATACTGCGACGGGGATCTTCATTGGTCAGACCAAACCACCGGCGCGCAAATTCGGGCAGCCAACGAACAGTCGGGTTTTCTTCTTCGAAGCGATTCATACGCGCTCCTCTCTATCACGAGCCAAAGGCGAAGAGACGGCGACGCTGCGGCACATACGGCGCGAAACAGAAATTGATGATGCGTTCAAGATCATCATTGGGATAGCGCCGGTCAAGCGTAGCGATCGAGTCAAGCACATACATGAGTTGATCCACTGGCGTTTCCGGTTTGCACCGCACCAACTTCTTAATCAGGCAGCGGCGCAGATCCAGACTGTAACGCAGCGATGTGCTCGCCAAGCGGGCCAACAACAGATCCCGCACATCAACATTTTTCGTCAAGCGATCAAGCCAGCGCGCCAACCCCAACCGCTCGCTGCGATCCAGATAGTAATTAATTAGATCGGCTAACCCAGCCGCCGACGTCACGCTTACCACCTCGGCCCACCGCTTGCTGAACGCCATCCGGCTAAAGGCCGGCAACTCCTCGAGTTGTTCAATCAACTGGCACGCGGAATGGTATGGTTCGCGCTCAAACGTGCGGCGCAGACCAGATTCGCGTTCAGCCAGCATTGCGAGCGCCTCGCGCACCACGCCATCGCTATCATCGTAGCCGCCGTGGCGCAGGTGCATTTCATGGGCCAACTCGTGCAACGCAATCCCCACGCTGCCGTCTTCATCCCAGCGCCCAAGCAGCACGGTTGAACCAGAGCGCGGTGAAAAGCTACCACTATCACCCCATGCTGTCTCGCGCCCGTTATCCATCGCCTCGAAGGTCAGGCGCTCATCGAGCACTGACGAGGGCATATCAGGCCACATCTTGGCGACCAGCCGGCGCACCTTGCCGGCCAACCGGCGAGGCCGGTAGGTATATTGGCCGACCGACAGCGGGCGGTCATCAGCGCGCTCCATATCAATGATCATTTGTTGGCCGCCGGAACGAAGCAACAACTGCATACACCGACCTCCCTAGCGAACGCCTTTCAAGAAGAGGCGCATAATTTGAATGACGTGCTCGGGCAATTCAAACAAGATCAGATGGCCGCACTTCGGCACTTCTAAAAATGAACCATTGGGGGCGAGCGCCACCAATTTGCGCCCATCAGATGGCCGCATAATCGGGTCATTAGCGCCGGCCACCAACAAGAGCGGCTGCTGGATCGTCTTGGCTTGCTCGGCCACGGCGGCCAAAATCTCGGGACGCGACAATTCGGTCGCCGACACCCGCACTGCGGCCGGATCGCAATAGCGCAAACCGAGCGTGCCGAGCCGGATATCACCGACCGACGGCGTATTCTGCGCCATCACCAGCCGGGCATAGATAAAGGGCAGCCACCACAAATTACGCCGCTCGATCGGGCGCAACACCCCGTTAAACACGGTATCGAGCAAGCGCGGCACAAACTGCGAAGCAAACTGATTATACGGCAGCAAGCTAAAGTTAAAGAAGATCAGCGAGCGCACCAATTCAGGTTGGTGGGCTGCCACGCGCAGACCAATAAACGCCCCGAGCGAGAAGGCAGCCACGTGGGCCGGGCCAAGATTCAGCGCGCGTGACAACGCCTGCACATCGGCGCTAAACCCGGCCACCGTATAATCTTGGCGCGGGTCGCTATCCGAAAAGCCGTGCCCTTTCAAATCGTAGCTCACCACCCGATAGCCGGCTTGCGCCAGCGGATCGATCACGTGATGCCACCAAAACGACGAACAATCCCAGCCGTGGATGAGTAGCAACGGTTCGCCATCGAGCGGCCCCACATCTTGATAATGATGCACGACGCCGTTCAGCTCGATAAAGCGGGCGCGGGCCAAGAGCGCGCGTTCACCTTCCAGCCGGCGCCGTTCGCGGGCGCTCAACTTGCCGGAAAGGCGTGTCGCCACCTCATTGGCATACTCAATATACTTGGCCGTTGGCGGCGCATCGATCGGCCGCGCCGGCGGTCGCTCGATCGGGATCGGCTGGGCAAGCACTGACATAGGCGCCCCCTTCGCTACTCTACCCACAACCGCAATAATTCACCCTCGACCCGCGCCCGTAAGCGACCGCCATCCACCAACCCCGGCAACAACACGTGCCGGCGCAACTGGCCGAGTTGGACGACGACCTCTTCGCTGGCCACGGCAATATCGAGCGATTTGGCATCGAGGAACGGAATCAGCAGGCGCAGATCACGCTCGCTGCTGGCAAGGCGCGGCGGTTCAGAGGTGAAGACATCACCATCACGGTAGAGCGCCGCCCCGCGCAAGGCCCACGTATCGCGATTGGCTGGCGTCAGTTCCAGCTGTCCAATCCGCAACAACGGGCGCGCCCGACTGGTCTCGTGGCTGAAATCGTGGCGGCTTTCGTCATCGACTTGGTCGGGCTGGCCATTCACGATCACTTCATCGCTGGCCAACCCAAACAGGCCAAAAGCGGTCAACGCCGCGCGCAACGGCGGCAGGCGCAATTCTGGCGGCAACGCTACCATCCGCACCCGCGCTCCGCTCTCGGTTTCGAGACGGGCGCGTTGTTGCTCAAGCTCAATCCGCAACTCTTGCAGGGGCGCGGTCGCGCTCGGCGCCACGATCGCCGCCGGTATCATCGCCTGCTCTTGCGAAGTGCGCGACTTGCCGGGGCCGCGGTCAAGGCCGAAGATCAGGCGCACTGCCCAGCGCAGCACATCAGGCAACGTCAATGCCCGGATAAGAGCGTCAGGTGACGGGCCATCGAGAATTAACAGATCGAACCGGCCCGACTGGCGGGCACGTTCGGCAACCAACATCACCGCCACCGCATCAATGCCGGGGAATGCCGGCAACTCATCAGGGCCGAGATCGCGCAGGCGGGCCACTAGCCCGCTGCGCAGCGACGGACGCACCTGCTCCCAGCGGCGAGCAACCTCCTCGTGGGGATGAATCTCCATCGCCGCGAGGTTTGGCTCAAGTTCCAGCGGGCGCGAACCAAGCGTCTGGTGTAGCAGATGACCGATTAGATGACCGGGGCCGCTCGAAGCCACCAAGGTGCGATAACCGCGCCGAGCGGCGTGGCAAGCCGTCGCGAGCGCAGCTGCGCTCTGTTGAAGTTGATGATGAGCAGTAAAGATCAGCGTGCGCATGCTAGAGTGCTCGCAACCGGCGCGCAATGCAACCGGAATAGACAACGGAGAGGCAGCCGCGATCACGTTAGGCCGCCTCGACTTGCTGTTTGCCGCTGGCGCGGGCGGCGCTTGCTTCATAGAACGCCAGCCGCAAGACGCCATCTTCATAGCGATGTTCACCGAGCACACAGTCGTACAATACCCGCGGCAAGGCAATGGTGCGCTCGATCCGCCCAACCATAATCGTTAAATCGGGACTGCTATGGCTTACTTCGATCGCCTCACCGGCATCTAGGAACGGCAACCGCAAACAGAGATCATACTGGCCGGGTTCGCCATCTTCGCTCCACTGCTCGAGCCAGATCGGCCGTTCATCGTAGAGCAGCGCCCCCGGATCAACATCGCCGAAGGTCAGCCGGCCAACATGCAACAGCGCCTCAACCCCGATCGGTTCGCCACCCTGCAACACCGTGCGGAAGATCGGCGTTGGCGCAAAGCTCGCATCAATCTCGGCCAGATACTGCTGTTGGAGATTGACCCAGTAATCGAAGTACGGGCCCAGATCGGTGCGGTGCGGCAAAATCTTATTCACCAGCACCGCATCGAGTTGCAGGCCATACAGGCTGAGGAACGTATAGGCCCGGCGCGTTTCGAGTAATGGCAAGCGTTCTGGATTCAGCACCAACCGCACCGACACTGCCGAACTGACCAAAAAGTTGGCCAATTGATCCATCCGTTCGAGCAGCTTACCCACCTCTTCAAAGAAGCGGTCATCGGGCAAATCGCGCCGGAACGGGCGGGCGACATTGGCGATCCCGCGATAGACGCGGAACAACCGCTTCCCGGCTTCGCCACCAATGATCATTTCGGGGTAGGCCAACAAGCGCAACGTATTGCCGGTCGGCGCGGTATCAAGCACAATCGCATCCCAGCGCCCGCTCTGCGCTTCATCCATCACCCGTTGCAAGGCGAGGATTTCATCAAGGCCGGGCTGATTGGCCAGCTCAGCAGCCGTTGAGCGTTCAATCCCGCGAGCCGAATAGGTTGCGGTCACGAACTGCTGAAACCCGCCCAAATTCTGGCGCCACTCATAGATCGTATCCACTTCGAGGCCATAGAGATGGGGAGCCAGCGGCGTTGGCCGATCGCGGCTGATCGGGATCCCCATCACATCGGCCAGCGAGTGAGCCGGATCGCTCGAGAGCACCAGTGTGCGGCGGCCAGACTGCGCCAGCATCACCGCTGTCGCCGCCGAGAGCGTCGTCTTCCCAGTACCGCCCTTACCGGAATAGATAATGACTCGCGTCATACTACCTCATTCGCCTGCTGCAACCTGATTCCCTCGCCCACGTTCGATCACTGCGCTTCCGGCTCATCATCCGATCGGCCATTGAGCGGCTCACGCGCCGGCATACCGGCGCCACTACCACTGACGGCGGCAGGGCGATCGGTGCGATTGACCACCACGCGGCGCACCGGCATCGACGAGCCATTCTCCTCGACAGGCGGTTCGGCCCGGCGCACGCTAATCGCGCGGCGCACCGGTTGCGGGCTGGTAGGTTCAG
>NZ_DAOTWH010000123.1:0-4341 GCF_034435895.1 Chloroflexus sp. | reverse complement strand
CGGGAGAGGGGGTCGGGGGGTGAGGGCTAGCCCGCGCAGCGGCTTCGTACCCCTAGCCCGGCCCTTCAGGGCCGGGTTTTCCCACCCCCTCCCCCGCTGGGGGAGGGGTGTCGCATTCCGCCCCCGAAGGGGGCTGGATCGGGTGGGAGAAGGGGCGGGGTGTGAGGGCCGGCCTTACCCTCACGCCAATGCCGGCTGGCGGCGATTAGCGTATTGCCGGCGCAGCCATTTCTCAAGCTCGATCAGGAGATAGCCAATTAACGCAACTGCCACAATTCGCCACCACGCATCGAGACCGATCGGCGCACTGTACATTATCTGGTTCATCCACGGCAAGTACGTGAAAGCCAATTGCAAGAGGATCATCACTCCCACGCCGACAAACAGCCAGCGGTTGCTAAACACGCCGATTTGGAACATCGAATGGGTGAGCGAACGGCAGTTCAGCACGTAGAAGAGTTCAATTATCACTATCACGTTGACCGCCACCGTGCGCGCTTCGGCAAGACTGGCGCCAGCTTGCAATTCCCATTCAAAGAGCGAGAAGGCGCTGATAACGATCAGTAACCCGACTGCCAGCGTGCGCCAGAGCAAGGTGCTGTCGAGGATCGGGGCATCAATCTTGCGCGGCCGGCGTTGCATAATCCCCGGTTCTTTGCGCTCGGCGGCTAACACAAGGCCCAACGCGGCGACGGTGGCCATGTTGACCCACAGGATTTGCACCGGCAAGACCGGCAAGACCGAACCGATCAGGATGGCGGCCAGAATGACCAACCCTTCGCCGACGTTGGTAGGAAGTGTCCAAGCAATGATCTTGGTCAGGTTATCGAATACGCCGCGTCCCTCTTCCACCGCGGCTTCGATAGTGGCGAAGTTGTCATCGGTCAGCACCATATCCGCCGCTTCGCGGGCCACATCGGTGCCCATCAGGCCCATCGCAATGCCAATGTCGGCCTGCTTGAGCGCCGGCGCATCGTTGACACCATCGCCGGTCATCGCCACGATATGGCCGCGCGCTTGTAACGCCTGCACAAGCCGCAGCTTCTGTTCGGGGGTCACACGGCCAAAGACGGTCGTGCGCTCGGCGGCAGCGCTAAGTTCCTCATCGGTGAGACCTTCAATCTCGCGCCCGGTAAGCACCGCCGGTCTGCGCCCTCGCTCTAGCCCGATCTGCTCGGCAATTGCGGCTGCGGTGAGGGCATGATCGCCGGTGATCATCTTGACCTTGATGCCGGCCTCTTGGCAGGCCCGCACGGCAGTGATCGCTTCAGGACGAGGCGGATCAACCATGCCTTGCAGGCCAAGGAAGGTCAACCCGCTTATCACATCGTGATGCGTGATCGATTCTGTGCCGGGGGGCAAGCAACCGCGAGCAAACGCCAGCACGCGCAACCCCTGCCCGGCCAACGCCTCAGCAGCGCGTTGGATCGCGGCTGCATCGCACGGCACCAACTTGCCGGCAGCGTCGAGCATCGTCTCGCAACGCGCCAAGACAGCCTCAACCGATCCTTTCAGGTAGACCACCCGCTCCCGATCGGGGCCAGCATCGTGGAGCGTCGCCATGTACTGGTGTTCCGACTCGAATGGGATGCTATCGAGCCGCGTCAGCCATTGCTCTTGGCGAATGCCGGCTTTGTAGGCAGCCACCAACAGCGCGCCTTCGGTCGGATCGCCACGCACATCCCAACGACCTTCTGCTTCAACCAGTTCGCTATCGTTGCAGAGCAGACCGGCCCGCAAGCATTCCGCCAACGCCGGATGCGCCGCCGCCGCCGCTGGCGCACCGTGAAGCGTGATTTCACCCTCCGGTTGGTAGCCTGAGCCGGTGGTAGCGAATGATTCACCACCAGCCACAATCCGCTGCACAGTCATCTGGTTTTGGGTCAGCGTGCCCGTCTTATCCGAGCAGATGACAGTCGTGCTACCCAGTGTCTCAACCGCCGGCAGCTTGCGAATGATCGCTTGCCGGCGCGCCATGCGCACCACACCGATCGCAAGCGTCACCGTGACTGCAGCGGGCAACCCTTCGGGGATTGCGCTCACGGCGAGCGCAATCGCGGCAATCAGCGAGTCGATCAACGGCTGGCCGCGCATAAAGCCGATCACCATCGTCAGTGCGGCGAAGCCAAGAATGACAAAGAGCAGCAACCGGCTAAACTCGGCGATCTTGCGGGTCAGCGGCGTTTGTAGATCGTGCGCACTGGCGATGAGCTGCGAGATACGACCTACTTCAGTCTGATTGCCGGTTGCCACCACAATCCCCATCCCTTGCCCGTATGTCACCAGCGTCGAGGCATAAGCCATTGTCACCCGGTCGGCCAGCGCGGTATCGGGTTCGATGGCGGCGTGGGCATCTTTGCTGACCGGCACCGACTCGCCGGTCAGCGCCGCTTCAGCAATCTGCAGATCGCGGGTATGAATGAGGCGCAGATCGGCAGGCACGCGATCGCCGCTATGCAAGATCACCACATCGCCGGGAACCAACTCGGCGGCAGAGAGGCGTATCGTCTTGCCATCACGCACCACCGTCGCTTCCATCTTCATAGCGCGGGCCAAGGCCTCGATCGCCTTTTCGGCCCGGCTTTCTTGGATATAGCCAAGAATGACGTTAATGAGCACCGCGCCAAAGATAATCGCGGCATCAACCGGGTCTTTGAGCAGCAGCGTGATCAAGCTGGAAATCAGCAGAATATAGAGCAGCGGATTATGAAACTGTAACAGGAAGCGCACCAGCGGGCTTTTGCCGCCTTTGGCCGTAATCACGTTCGGCCCGTACTGTTTAAGCCGGCGCTCCGCTTCGCTGGCGCTGAGACCGTAGCGCTCATGGCTGCCTAACGTTGACGTTACATATTCCGGCGACTCGCTGTGCCACAGTTGATTGGCAGTGAATTGCGTCGACGGAGTGGTCATAGGCTCTCCTTTCTACCACGCGCTTAGCAGATCGAGCGGCAGCGACAGCGCCTCCGATTAGCTTGGCGCGTGTTGTGAAGTAATCAATGGTAGCGAGCCGTCCCAACGCCGTACAAACCGGCAGTAACAAATGTAAGAGGCGCGAAAGCGCCTACAACTAGTATATACCGCAAGCTGATACGGAATCCTTGAGATTGCGTTATAGATGGGCAACTGGAAAAAGGGCGCAGGGTGGCGCTACTCAATTGTGATGAACGGTGAACCATCTAGGAGGGGTTGCCAATACAACGAGTTATTACGCTAGAACACTTGACCGATGTGGAGTGCGGCAGTCAAACTGCTGCACTCCACGTTAGTGCTCATCCCTGCCGGCGCACCCGTTCGCATCGCGCGAGCTGGGCCGGCCCCATAGCGATGATGATGGCCAGCGCGATCAGGATTTGCGCCACGGCCAAGGCCGCTAGCGAGCCGCCGATCGCCGTTGCCGCCGTGTTGAACGCGACGTGACACAGCGTTACCGGCCACAAACTGCCGGCGGCGCTGTTGTAGAGCCACGTGTAGATCACCGCACCGGCAATAGTGCCCGCTAACCACGGCAAAAATGGGTAATTCGCCATCGGATTGCCGATCCAGAAAAAGATCGGTAAATGCCATAGCCCCCACAACCCACCTACGATCACGGTGGCTGCCAGCGCCGGGTAGCGTTGTTGCCAGTGCGGCAGGGCAAACCCGCGCCAGCCGACCTCTTCCCACGGGTTAACCAACAGCGAGCTGATCAGGGTAGCGATCGCCGCCGCAACCCGTTTGCCCTGCGGCGCTGGCAGCTCGTCCGGCCAACCCAACAGGGAAGCAAGCGCCTTGGCCAACCCGACGATCACCACCGACCCGCCAACCTCCGCCAGATACCAGATTGGCGCTACCCGCCACCGGAGCAGCGCCGCAAGCAGGGCATTGGCCCGATCCGGCCCATAGTTTGCCCGCGTCACCCAACCGGCGGCCAGCGCCGGCGCCACTGCGGGCAGGATCAGCAACACCTGCCATCCCGGCACCGTAAACGGCGCCACACCCCGCGAACCCAACGCCGCTAGGATCCAACCCAGCCACGCAAGGCCAAAGGCGATCAGGTAAAAGCGGAGAAGGGGAGAGATGGGCATAGGGCGTGTCGCTCAGCAATAAGATGCCATTTCATGCCATCGCAGGCAGTACTCTTGCTGTTATTGCGAGGAGCGCATCCCCGAAGCAATCTCCTGCTCTGGCGAGAACGACCGCTGGAGGCAAAGCCATCGCGCACACGATACCCCAACGATAAGCTACGCTTGCGCTCCCCATCAGGCATGCATCGCGCTATCACGGGAGATTGCTGCGCGTGCGTGCCCGATCAGCGCGGTAGAAGCGATCGAAGATGTGCGGCAAGTCGGCAGGGGCAATGCC
>NZ_DAOTWH010000122.1:0-18665 GCF_034435895.1 Chloroflexus sp. | reverse complement strand
GCCGGTTGCCCGCCCTGCCTCATCGCGCCGCGCCGGTTGGCTGGCGCCGGCGATGGTGGCCGTGCTAGCAGTGGTGGTGCTGTTTCTCGGCGGCTTGACTGTATCCCTTCAAGGGCAGGTGGCGACTCTCGCTGAGACGAACCAGCAACTCTTGGCTGCGGTCAGCGATTTGCGCCAAACCATGGCGGCGAGTGAAGCGCAGCAGGCTCAGTTGGCCGCCCAATTGACCCGCTCCGAGCAGCAGATTGCGCACCTGAATGAACAGCTTGCTCACGAGCGGCTGTTGGTGTCGTTTGTCAGCGCCCCCGGCGTGGCAACCCGTGAGCTGCGCCCGGCAAAGGCCAACCTCGCGGCGCGGGGAGAGATGTATATGTATCCCGGCGAGTCGCAGGCCGTGGTCGTCTTTAGCGGGTTGCCGCCGTTGCAACCCGATCGCGTCTACCGCTTTTGGCTGAACGATGGCGTGCAGCGGATCGTCGCCGGAACCTTCCAAGTTGATGCGGCTGGGTTAGCGACGCTCGTCGTCAATGCGCCGCGCGAAGTCAATGCCTTTACCGAGGTGATGGTGACGGTTGAACCGGCGACCGACGCGGCGCCGGGTGAGGTTGAGGTGATCTTGACCGGGACGTTGTGAACGGTCGGTGGTCAAGGAAAAGAGAAACCCGCCCTTGAGGGCGGGTCTCATATTTGGCGACTCCGAGTGGGCTCGAACCACCAACCTTCAGCTCCGGAGGCTGACGCTCTATCCAATTGAGCTACGGAGTCATTCCGGCCTAAAGTATACTCGATTGCCGGTGAGCTGTCAACGTGACCGTGAATCTACCGTAGCGGTCGCCGAGGAACGCAGCGGGTGTTTTGCGGCCTGCTGCATTCTTTCTGAGGTACGCTTGGGTGTGAGAGTAGCATAGGATCGAGGTGGCGCATGCGACGACTGAAACGGGTGCTTGGTTGGATCGTGGGGGTGATCGTGGTGGCGGTGGCTGGGTTAGCAGTAAGCATTCCGATCGACGCGCTGATCGGCAGCGGGCGCGTCGCAGCGCTCACGAACACCGCGATCCCCGGCCCCGCCGGCCCGATCCGGGCCTTTGTCGCCGAGCCGTCCACTCCCGGCCCGCATCCCGCCGTGATCATGATCCACGAATGGTGGGGATTACGGCCTGACATCATCGAAAAGGCGACCGCGCTCGCCGCTGATGGCTATGTGGTTGTCGCCCCCGATACCTTCCGCGGCGCCAGCACGACGTGGATCCCGCGCGCGATCTATCAAGTGTCGACCACGCCGCCGGCGCAGGTGCAAGCCGATCTCGACGCGGTTTTTGCGTGGCTAGCGGCGCGGCCTGATATACTGGCCGATCGGATCGCCGTGATCGGTTTTTGCTATGGTGGTCGCACGTCGCTGCTCTACACCTTGCACAACCCGGCGGTAGCAGCGACCGGCATCTTCTACGGCATAGCGGAAGTCGATCCAGCGGCCCTGCGCCAGATTCGCGGCCCGGTGCTGGGCATCTTCGGCGGGGCCGATGCCTCGATCCCGCTGAGCGAGGTCGAACAGCTTGAGCGTAATTTGACAGCGGCGGGGGTTGATACCCGCTTTACCGTCTTCCCTAGCCAGCCGCACGCGTTTGTTGGCGGGATAGAAGCGATCAATGCCGGTGGCGCTGCTGGCGAGGCGTGGCAGTTGTTGCGCGCGTTTCTGGCTGAGGCGCTGCACGGCCAACCCGCCTCGTCGCAGCGGCTACCGGAACGTTCCGCCCAAACCTAGCCAATCACCTTCTTTGGCGCGCTGCACCACCGCTTTGTCTGCGGGTGGTGAACAGCGTTTGCAAAGATCCTCTTGACGAAACTCGTGCCGAGTGGTACACTCTTAGTAGTTCGGAAATGAACAACTATGGTAGAAACAAACTTACTCGAACAACTTACGGCGCTGGGGCTAACCGAGTACGAAGCGCGGGTCTATCTCGCCTTGCTGACCGAGTATCCGGCGACCGGCTACCAGATCAGCAAGTTGGCCGGCGTGCCGCGGTCGATGGTCTACGAGGCATTGGGGCGGCTGGAAGCGCGTGGCGCGGTGCTGAAGTCGGTTGAAGAGAAGGCGACGTTGTACCGCCCGATCTCGCCGGCGATCCTGCTCGACCGTTACGAGCGCGAGGCGCGCGAGCGGGCCGAGACGCTGCGCAGCCAATTAATGCCGCTCTTCCGCCACGAAGAGAGCGACCGGCTGTGGAATTTTAGCGGGAGGCGCGAAGCGTTAGCAGCGGCGCGCGATCTGATCGAAGGCGCTGAGCGTGAGTTGATGCTGGTGCTGACTGACGCCGATGTCGAAGCGCTCTATCCGGCGTTGGCTGATGCCCATGCGCGCGGCGTGGCGCTAGGGGTGATCCTCACCGGCGAAGCGCCGTTTTCGTTTGGCCAAGTGGTGCGCCACCCCAAACGCGAGACCGAGCTGCACGGTATGGTCGAGACGCTGATCGTCGTGGCCGATGAACGCGAGTTTCTGATCGCTTCCGGCCATCTGGCGACGACCGCCACCGTCACTACCAACCGTAACATGGTCTTGATTGCGCGCCAGTTTATCTGGATGGAACTGTTCGCACAGCGCATTTTTGCTCGCCTTGGCGAAGACCTGCTGGCCCGCCTCGATCCCGACGATCGGCAGGTGTTGCATTCGTAACTCGGTAATCCAACCCGGCGGCGGAGAGGAGATTGTCATGACCACCATTTCCAATACTGCACCCCGGCAGCGCCTGACGCTGCTGCTCAACGACGAGATCCTCGAACCGGCCTTTGTCGCTTTGACCCTGATCGGTATCGTCACTGGTCTGATACTGGAAGGATCGGGCGCGCCGGAGTCGATCACGCTGGCCGTCCATCTGGCGACCTATTTCTTTGGCGGTTTTTACGCCGTGCGGGCCATCATCGAATCGCTGCGCCACTGGTCGATCGAGGTCGATCTGTTGATGGTGCTGGCCGCGTTAGGGGCAGGCTACCTCGGCGAGTTTACCGAAGGCGCGATCTTGCTCTTCCTCTTTTCGCTGAGCAATGTCTTGCAAGCCTACGCTATGCGGCGCACCGAGCAAGCGATCACCGCGTTGATGCAACTGCGTCCCGATACGGTGACGATCCGCCGCGATGGCCGCGAACTCGATCTGCCGGTCGAGGCGGCGCAGGTAGGTGATGTGGTGCTACTCCGTCCCGGCGACCGGGTGCCGCTCGATGGCGTGATCGAGCGGGGCAGCGGCACGTTCGACGAATCGGCCCTAACCGGCGAGTCGATGCCGGTGCAGAAGGTGCCGGGGATGGCGGTGCTGGCTGGTACGCTCAACCAGACCGGCGCGCTGGAGGTGCGGGTGACCAAGCCAGCCAGCGAGAGCACCTTGGCCCGGATCATTACGATGGTGAGCGAAGCGCAAGCGCGCAAGGCGCGGTCGCAGAGCTTCCTTGAATATTTCGAGCAGCGCTACGCGATTGGCGTGATCATGGCAGTGGCGCTCTTCATCCTTGCCGTGCCAGCGCTGACCGGTGCGCCGTTCGCCGATACCTTCTACCGCGGTATGGTGCTGCTGACGGTCGCTTCACCGTGCGCGCTCGTGATTAGCGTACCAGCTTCGCTGCTAAGCGCGATTGCGGCTGGAGCGCGGCGCGGGGTGCTGTTTAAGGGTGGCGTGCATCTCGAAGAATTGAGTAAGGTGCGGGTGATCGCCTTCGACAAGACCGGCACCTTGACCTTTGGCAAGCCTACACTGACCGATCTCGTGCCGGCGGAGGGGGTGGATGAGGCGGAATTGTTAGCGATCGTGGCCCGCGCCGAGCAACCCTCAGAGCATCCGATCGCGCGCGCGATTTTGCACGCCGCCGAAGAGCGTGGAATGACCATTGCACCTCCCGATCAGTTCACTGCGGTCACCGGCATGGGGGTGAGGGCCACGTGGGACGGCGTTGAGACGTTGGTCGGTTCGCCACGCCTGTTTGCCGAAGCCGGTATGATCGTGCCGCCAGAGCTGTTAGCCCGTGCCGATGAGTTGATGGCGCAGGGCCGGGGCAGCGTGCTGCTTGCCCGGCGCGGCAAACAGTGGTTGGGATTGGTGGCGGTGATGGATCGCGAGCGGCCCGACGCGGCCCAACGAATCGCCGAGCTGCGCGCTGCCGGAATCGAGCGGATCGTAATGCTGACCGGCGACAACCCGCAGGTGGCCGAAGCGATGGCACGCCGGCTAGGGGTGGATGAAGTCCATGCCGGTTTGTTGCCTGCCGACAAGCTGCGCATCGTTGAGCAGTTGCACCAGCGCTACGGCGCAGTGGCGATGGTGGGTGACGGCGTGAACGACGCGCCGGCGCTGGCAGCGGCGACGGTCGGCATCGCCATGGGAGCAGCCGGTACCGATGCCGCGCTCGAAACCGCCGATCTGGTCTTGATGCGCGACGACTTAAGCGCGATCACCTACGCACTGCGACTCAGCCGCCGCACCCAGCGCGTGGTCTGGCAAAATATCTCCTTCGCGCTAGCGGTGGTGGTCGTGCTGGTGCTGACCACATTGACCATCGGCGTGCCGTTGCCGCTCGGCGTGGTCGGGCACGAAGGCAGCACGATCATCGTGGTGCTCAACGGCTTGCGGCTGCTGATGTTCCGCTGATAGAGCCGGCTGATGAATGAAGAAGGAAGCGGGCCGCCAAACCGGCGGCCTGCTTTGTGTTGCCATTACGAATTAGAGATGCAACCAGAACGTATTCCGCAGCCACTCCAGCACAATCGCGACTACTGTCAAGGCTGCTGCCGCCAGTAATGACTCACGCCAGCCAAATCCGAGCCAGATCCCCATCGCCAAGATAAAGACAAAGAAGATCACCCCCACAACCACGTAGAAGTTTTTGAGCAGATTCATTGTCGTGAGCAAGTCTTTCTAACTATGTGGATGGTGAAACCGCGATGGAAAGCATATCTGGCCTACGGCAGCTTAGAACAGAGGTTATTTCGCTAGTGAAAGATGCCGTTATGCCACAGTATTTCAGACAAGCTCGGTAACGTGATTGCCGAAATAGGACAAGGGATGGTGAACAATTCGATTGATTATACAATACCGCTGGCAACTGTCAAATAGTCAAAGATAGCGTGATTGAATAGTGTTAGCTATGGAGAGATGGTAAACGCTCTACTCATAGTATTGACAGGTAGAGAGCTGTGGCACCAAGATATGGTGCACTAGTTCAGAGTAGGACTTATTTCTCTCTGGCGAGAACATCGTATTCACTTTACACTAGACTCAGCATAGCCAAGTCGTGCGAGGATTGTATGCGTGCTCGATATGCGGTTGCCCTTCTGTTTCTCCTCAGCCTATGGTGCGCAACTATAGCGGCGCCGCTGGCGCCGCTCGCAGCGCAGACCGATGTTCGCCAACGAGTGATCGAATTGACCAACCAGCGCCGGATGTCCTACGGCCTGCCGCCGCTCAAGCGCAACGATAACCTGCAAGCCGCCGCCGATTGGATTACGGAAGACAATGCCAGCCAGAATACGCTGTCGCACACTGACAGCCACGGGCGCAGTATCGGCCAGCGGTTTCCCGCTTTCGGATACAACTATTCGCTAGCTGCCGAGAATCTGGCGGCGGGGTATGCAACGCCAGAGTCGGTTATGAATGGTTGGATGAGTAGTGCTGGTCATCGCGACAACATCCTGCGCACCGGCCTCTGCGAGGTCGGCGCCGGTTACACCTATTGGAGCGAGACTAGCTATGAACACTTCTGGTCGCAGACCTTTGGCTGTCGCCCGGATACCTACCCGGTTGTGATCAACGGTGAAGAGGCAGTGACCGGGTCTGCGGATGTCAACCTCTACATCTACGGCGCCGGCTGGGCGCAACAGATGCGGCTGAGTAACGATGGCAGCAATTGGACGGAGTGGATGCAGTATCAATCCGACTACAATTGGACGTTGCTCGATGGCAGCGGCGAACGCACGGTCTTCGTTGAGATCCGAAACGGCATGACTGTTTACCGCAATAGCGACACTATTCTCTTGCAGACCGGCTCGCACCAGTTGTTTGTGCCGTTGGTGACACGGTAGCGGGTGATCATTTGTCGTTTGTCATTGCGAAGGAGGAGCGGCCCGCGCCGTAATGCCCGCTGGGGCGCGAACGAACGTTGAGCGAGTGCGTTCCGTGCTCGGAGGAGATTGCTTCGCCGCCTGACGGCGGCTCGCAATGACAGGCGGGGAGTGAGGGAGGAGCAGCCTGCGCCGGGCGGGGGCTGCCCGACCGCAGCAATCTCCCGCTTGGGCGGAAGGAATGCCTGAGTGGAATGGTACCGCTGCCGGGGAAGCTTGCTGCGCCGTAAGGGGGGTAGAGCAGCGCTCTGCCCCTTCGCGCGGCTCGCAATGACGGATGGAAGCGGGGGTGTCATCACCCCTCCCTAGCCATCCTGCGCTAGGTTCAAGGGTGGATAGCAGGGAACCCGGCCCAGAAGCGCTGGACAAGGGTTACGGAGTCCACTGTGCGGGCTGCTAGCCCTCGTAAAGCCGTCAACCGCTGTCATTGCAAAGTGGCGCAGTCCCCGCCGTGAACTCCCGCTGGGGTGCGAATGAACGCTGTGCGGGTGCGTTCCGTGCTCGGAGGAGATTGCTTCGCCGCCGTGCGGCGACTCGCAATGACAGGCGGGGAGTGGGAGGGACGCCTGCGCGGTGTGTTGCCGCGCACGGGCAATGCAATTGCCCCTGCGATTCACAATTGACAAATCCCCGCTTCAGGCGTATAGTAATGACGCCTAATAGGCACCGGTGAGACACGATGAGGAACGGAACCGCTATGGATAGTAGTCATTCTCGTCAGCGGCAGAGTGTGGTGATAACAATCAACGCATCCACCGGCCTCATCGGTATGTTGCGCCGGCATGAATAGGCTTGCAGCCTAATCATTGCAACGCACCCCGGTGAGGTCTTCCCCGCCGGGGCTTTCTATGTTTGCGTTGCGGTTGTCGCCCCTATGCCGCTGTCAAGATGCGCAGGGGGTGACAATGACCACGTTTCCAACTCCCCGCCTCGATGAGGTACAGGCACTCATCGCCGAACAGCGCTGGCTCGATTTGCGTGAGCAACTGTCGCGCTGGCCCGCCGCCGAGATTGCCGATCTGTTACTCGAGCTTTCCGCTGCCGAGCGGATGCTCGTTTTTCGCGTCTTGCCGCGCGCATTAGCCGGCGAGGTGTTCTCTTACCTCGAACACGACGATCAATACGAACTGCTCGCCAGCCTGAGCTTGGATGAGACGCGCTTGCTGCTTGCTAACCTTAGCCCCGACGATCGCACCCAACTGTTTGAAGAGCTGCCCGGCCAAGTGACGCAGAAGCTGCTTAATCTGCTCAGTCCCAAGGATTTGCGCGAAGCGCGCCAGTTGCTCGGCTACCCCGAAGAGAGCGTCGGGCGGTTGATGACGCCTGATTATGTGGCGGTGCGGCCCAATTGGACGATTGCGCGCGCGCTGGATCATATCCGGCTGCGCGGGCGCGATAGCGAGACGATCGACATAATCTATGTCACTGATGATCAATGGCGCTTGCTTGATGCTATCGAACTGCGCCGTTTGATTTTGGCCGAGCCAACCCAGACTGTGCGCAGCTTGATGGATGAGAGCTACGTGGTGTTGTCGGCTTTCGATGATCGTGAGCGGGCGGTGGAGGCGTTGCGCCGCTACAGTCTGCCGGCGCTGCCGGTGGTTGACTCAGATGGGGTGTTGGTTGGGATCGTCACCTTTGACGACTTGATCGATGTGGCGGAAGAGGAAGTGACCGAAGACTTCCACCGCAGCGCGGCGGTTGAGCCATTGCGCGGCAGCTATCTCGAAACGCCGGTGATTGAGCTGGTGCAGAAGCGGGTGCCTTGGCTGGTGGCGTTGGTTTTTGTCAATGTTTTTTCGGGAGCGGCCATCGCGGCCTTTGAAGAGACGATTGCCGCAGTGGTAGCGCTCGTCTTTTTCTTGCCATTGTTGATCGGCAGTGCTGGCAATGCTGGGTCGCAGTCGGCGACGCTGACGGTGCGCGCGTTGGCGACCGGCGATATCGAGTCGAGTGACTGGTGGCGTCTGCTGGCGAAAGAATTGTTAGTTGCATTACTGCTGGGCAGCGCCATGGCGATTGCGGTCGGCCTACTCGGCGTGATCCGGGTTGGCTGGCACGTCGCTAGTGTGGTCTCGCTCACGATGCTGGTGTTAGTGCTCATGGGTAGCCTGATCGGGATGTCGCTGCCCTTTATTCTGCGCCGGTTGGGCCTCGATCCGGCGACGGCCAGCGGCCCGCTGGTGACATCGTTGTCGGATATCGGCGGGGTCTTGATCTACTTTTCGCTGGCGACGTGGTTGTTGGGGTTGGGATAAGCTGGGAAAAACGCAAAGACGCCAAGGTGCAGGGGGGAATTGATATGCCTTGGCGGCTTGATTGGGCTGAGGATGAGTTATGTTCAAACCGCGCACCTTTACTCCCGCGCCGCCAGCGCAATCAATCGTGACGCGGGCCGATGTTTGGTTGCTGCTGGCGATGATCGGGTTGTTGGCGTTGGTGATCGGCGCCGCCAAAAGCGCGCCGGCGATGGTGCAGGGGCCGGAGATCGACCTCTCGTTGAGCGCGTTGCCATTTTACGCTTTGCGTTCGGTGGGACGGATGGCCTTGGCGTATGCACTGTCGTTCCTGTTCACGATGATCTACGGCTACATCGCGGCCTACAATGCGCGCGCCGAGCGAGTGCTCATCCCATTGCTCGATGTATTGCAGAGCGTGCCGATTTTGTCGTTTCTGCCAGTGGTCTTGCTCAGCCTGAGCGCAGTGCTGCCAGAGGCGCTGGCGGTAGAATTGACCGCGGTAGTGCTCATTTTCACCAGCCAAGTCTGGAATATGACCTTTGCGTGGTACCAGTCGCTGACCACCATCCCGCGCGAGCTGCGCGAAGCGAGCGGTATCTTTCGTTTCTCGCGCTGGCAACGCTTTACCACGCTCGAATTTCCCTTCGGCGCGCTGGCGCTGGTCTGGAATAGCATGATGAGTTGGGCTGGCGGCTGGTTTTTCCTGATGGCCGCCGAAATCTTTACGCTGGGTGATCGCGATTTTCGCTTGCCGGGTTTAGGGGCGTTTTTGCACACTGCTGCTGATGCTGGCGATCTGGCCGCGATTGGGTGGGGCATTTTGACGTTAGTGGCAGTGATTGTGATTCTTGACCAGTTTGTTTGGCGACCGCTGCTGGCGTGGGCCAGCCGGTTCCGGTTGGAAATGATCGAACGCGATGATGAAGAAGCGCAGTCGTGGTTCTACGATTTGATCCGGCAGTCAGCACTGGCCGGCTGGGTAGGAGGCTTGGCAGGAGCCATTGATCGGTTGATTGCACGCCGGCTGAGCCGGCGTCCAGCGCCCGATCCCTATCTCAGCGCCTCAACCCGGCGTTCGTGGTGGGGATGGGGGCTGGTCGCAGTGAGTGTGGTCTTGGTTGGCTGGGGTGGATGGGTCGGTGGCAGTTTGCTGCTGAGTGTGCCGCTGGCGCAATGGGGTGCGATTGCGCTAAGTGTGGTCGCAACGATGGCGCGCGTGGCGACCGCGATGACCATTGCCCTGCTCTGGACGGTGCCGGTCGGGGTGTTTATCGGCACGCGCCCACGGGCGGCGGCCATCTTGCAGCCCATTGTCCAGATCGCGGCGTCGGTGCCGGCGACGGCTCTCTTTCCGGTGTTGGTGTTAGTCTTTCTAGCTCTGCCCGGCGGTCTGAATCTCGCTGCGGTCGTCTTGATGATGCTCGGCACCCAATGGTACATCCTATTTAACGTCATTGCCGGCGCAGCGGCCATTCCGCAAGATTTGCGCTTTACCAGCGAACTGCTGCAACTGCACGGCTGGGAACGCTGGCGCACGCTGATCTTGCCCGGTCTGTTTCCGTACCTGATCACTGGTCTGATTACGGCGAGCGGCGGGGCGTGGAATGCCAGCATCGTCGCTGAGTATGTGGTCTTCAACCAGCAGACCTACCAGACGATCGGGATTGGGGCGCAGATTGCGGCGGCGACGGCGGATGGCGATTTTGCCGGCCTGTTTGCCGCCACTCTGGCGATGATCATCGCAGTGGTCGCGATTAACCGGCTGGTCTGGCGGCGCCTGTACCGGCTTGCCGAGACAAAGTATCGTATGGAGTAGTTGATAGTCAGGAGCAACCGCATGCTGCAGGCACAGCCAAAACCGCTTGTGGAATTGATGGGGGTATCGCAACGCTACGGGCGGGGCGAGCGCCAGTTTACCGCCATTCAAGATATTAACCTGACGATTGCCGAAGGCGAATTTGTGGCTCTGCTCGGCCCGTCGGGCTGCGGCAAGAGCACGCTCTTGCGCATCATCACCGGTCTCAACCGGCCTAGCGAGGGGTTGGTGCGCTATCGGGGCAAGGTGCTAGAGGGCGTGAACCCGTATGCGACAATCGTCTTCCAGACCTTTGCTCTCTTCCCATGGCTGACGGTGGAAGAGAATGTCGCAGTGGCGTTAAAAGCGCGGGGTAAAGATGAAGCGGAAGCGCACCGGCGAGCGGTGGAGTTGATCGATCTGGTTGGCCTTGACGGGTTCGAGCAAGCCTACCCGCGCGAGTTGTCGGGCGGCATGCGGCAGAAGGTCGGTATTGCCCGCGCATTGGCGGTTGATCCAGAGCTGCTCTGCCTTGATGAGCCGTTCAGCGCGCTCGATGTGCTGAGCGCCGAGACGCTGCGCGGCGAAGTGCTGGAATTGTGGACGGGCGGTAGCTTGAAGATTCGGGCGGTGTTGATGGTCAGCCACAATATCGAAGAGGCAGTCTTTATGGCTGACCGGATCGTGGTGATGGACAAAAATCCGGGCCGGATTGTGGCCGAAGTGCCGGTCAACTTGCCCCACCCGCGCGATCGCAAATCCGAAGCGTTTGCTGCCTTGGTGGCGCGGGTGTACGCGGTGCTGGCCGGGCAGACCCAACCCGAAGCGATTGAGTACGGCACCGAGCCGGGCCAAAACGGGCAAACGCGCCTGCTGCCGGCAGCCTCGGTCACGGCGCTGGCCGGTCTGCTCGAACAGGCCAACGCCACCGATGACGAGCGCGATCCGCTGGCGAAACTGCAAGATGAACTCGGCTTAGACCTCGACCAGATGTTGCCGCTGATCGAGGCTGCCGAGCTGCTCGGGTTTGCGCGGGTTGAGAGCGGCAACCTGATCCTGACCCCGTTGGGGGAAGCGTTTGCCGAAGCCAGCATCCAAACCCGCAAAGAGATTTTTGCTTCGCGGCTACGGCGGTTGCCTTTCTTCCGCTGGATGCTACGTATGATCGCCGCCGCCGACAACCAATCGTTGCGCTGGGAGGTGTTGCTCACCGCGCTCGAGCCGGAATTCCCGCCCGAGGTGGCCGACCGGCAGCTCGACATCGCGCTGGAGTGGGGGCGCTATGCTGAGCTATTTGCGTATGACGACGCCGAGGGGCGATTCTTCCTTGAGACGCCGGTGGCGGCAGCAAAGTGATAACGATCCAACCATGGCGTAGTGGGCATATTAAAAGAGTGACTAAAACGGTCTGATTTTGCCAGCGCGCTTTCCGATCGAGATGGCTGAACGGCGGTTCGATATCGCGCTGGAGTGGGGGTACCACGCCGAGCTGTTTGCGTATGACGACGCCGAGGGGAGATTTTTCTTGGAAACGCCGATGGTTGCAGCAAAGTGATCAAGAGTTTAGGGGTAATTCGTCGTCTTGTGGTGGCGGGTATGTTAGAAAGCATTGGCTGGAACCGTCCTTTGCTGCAAGTGCGCTTTCAGCCAAGCGACACACACCACCCACGCTGGTAAACCCAAGATTATAATAAGGTGATCACCAAAGGGCTGCAGTAGCATCTTGATGATCGTTGCATCGAGAATGAGGGTGCTGTAGGCGACAACCATGTAGAGATACACAGCCAAGGTATAACAACGTAGCCAGCGTATACCGTTAGCCAGCAAAGCAAATGCGACTGGCCAAACCAGATACTGGATCGCAAAGGCATGGGTGCAGGCAAAAAAGCACACGAGGATTGTTAACACGCCCTCTATAGGAGTCTCGTGCCGGGCGCGTATCCACCAAACAACGGCTAACGCTCCTAATGTGAACCAGCGGCCATTGACGATAATCCAGTGGATAAGCGCTTTATTGCCGGTAATATCTTGCCCTAAGCGGAACGCATAGGAGTATCCCCAAATACCGATCCCACGATTATATACCATTGCTGTCTGCACAACGCGCACCGGATCAGCTTGAAAAAGCCATGCGTAGACGGTAATACCAATCAACGGTACCAGCAGTACCCCTACGAGGAGCAAGATCCGGCTCCGCCAAGCGTGTAATTGGACGAGCAATACCGGTAGGCCCAATACCGGCCATGATTTAGCCAAAATGCCGGCCCCAAGCGCCAAGCCGCTCAAGGTTGGGGAAGTATACAGCCAGAGAGTGGCAATCAAGAGCAATACCACTGGTAGGGCGTCGAACTGGCCGTGGTATGCGGCAACAAAGACTGGTATCGGGTTGAGCGCATAGATGAATGCGGTGCGAAAGCGTTGGGCAAAGCTGGACAAGACAGGTGTAGCGAAAAGCAACACGCCAACGATTGCGACATCGGCGATGACGGGTAACACGCGCACGATCGCCACAAACGCGATTCCGCTGGCATTGCTCAACCAAAGCGCAAATGCGCTCCAGTACATTTGCAATGGCAGATATGGGTAACGGAATATGGCTCGATCCGACGTATAGACATCAGTATTGGCAAGCACCAAGTCACCAATAATTTGATAAGATTCGATGTCATAAATAGCGCCAACCGGGAGCAGCCAATTGGCAAACAAACGGACAAACAGCGCAACGCTTATCGTCAACAAGATAGCCGCGCGTTGGCTCATTACCGGGAATTGAAATGTAGGCGCTGAAATGAGCCAAAAGGCGCCGAGCAGCAATAATGACCATAAGATGCTGAGTTGGACGGCAAGAGGCATCATTGAGACGCTCACTCCTCCACCCACAGTCGCCCGATCTGCACGTGCAACACCCGCCGGTCGGTCAGGCGGGGGTCTTCGTTGGCCGGGATCCACGCCGGGCCGGTGAGCCTGAGCAGCAATGTACCACTGGCGGCAGGCGGCACTTGGGCTGGATCGATGGTAACGCGGACGATGGATGGGTCTTGGCCGACCTGATTGCAGCCTAGCTCGACGATAGGCGCGCTGGTAGTTGGCCACAACGTGTCTTCGGCCTGCGCGCCAACGCAGAGGGTGGCCACGCCGAGTTGGGCCGGACGCAGACCGCCGGCCACTTCGATTGCCACCGTCTGTTGCACTGCGTCTGCCGGCCAAGGCAACCGGATCACTGCCTCGCCGTTGCTCCAACTGTACTGCCAGCCGTCCTTGTTCTGTTCGGGCCGGTAGAAACCGCTAACCTGCGCAGCAAATGCAGTTGGTGTGAGCGGCGGTGGTGCGGTATCGACCACCGGCGACTCGACCGGATCGAGCCGGTAGATAGCGAACGGCAGGGTTAGGCGCGCGACATTCTGCGGCTTCTGGTCGGTCAGTTGCTCGAACTCAGCTACATCGATCGCAGCCTCCGTGACAAACGTTAGCCGGAAGCCGGGCAAAGCGAGATTAGCGCCGCTCGCGCTCAGCATCAGATAGACGGTGCGACCGGCGGCTTGCCAGCGCTTGACCTGTTCGGCTAGCAGCGCGGCGTAGGGCGCGGTAGATACACTCTTGACCGTAAAGGCATCGATGTCGTGGGCAAAGCGCAACGGCGTTGACACCAAGTCAGGAATATCGCGCGCGGCGCTGCCGATCGGCGCGCCGCCGCGCAACAGCACAATATCGCGATCAGGGTTGAAGCGTTGCGCAATCGTTGCGACTTGAGCCAACGCGCCGGCGTACTCGGTGTGAACAAAATAGTAGCGTCCCGTCCAGCAAAGGAAGAGCAGCAACAACCCAGCGAGACCGGCAGCCAATCCTTGCCGCCAGCGCGCGGCCAGCGGGCGAGATTGCCATGCGCCGGCTAAGGCGGCTAGCGCATATGCCGCGCTGAGGGCGAAGATCGGGTAAGCGATCGGCACAAACCGGCGCAGAATATAGATGTAGGTTTGCTCGGAGGTGCCGTAGGTTTGGCGGAGATAAAAGAAACTGCCGAGAAAGCCAACCGTGAGCATCAACCAACTGGCCGCGGTGAGGCCGCGCCGCCACCAGAGTGCGAACCCGATCACCGCCAGTACCACGCCAAGAGGTGACAAATACCATCCTACCCGCACCAAGCCGGCCAGCGGGATCAGCTCTTTGGCTTGGACGGGGGCCGGCTCGCTGGTGAAGGTGCTAGGGTCGGCCAGCATGCGCTGCCACCAGCTCATACCGCGGTACTCCTGATAATAGAGCACGAGCGGCAAGCGGATCGGCGCGCCGACATACCCCTGAATGCGCAGCCAGTTGAGGGTCTGGTTTGAGAACGGCCCCTGCCACGGGCCGCGCGCGGCGGCCAGCTCGGCGCGCAAAGCAGCGGTTGCGGCGAGATCAGGTTCGGCTTCCCACGGCTTCCCCTGCAACACCACCCCCGCCTGCAAACGCGCCTCGGTGGGAGACATCACGCCACTGCGCACATCGCCGGCCACCAGCGCCGGATCGCGGGTGAGGGGGTCATTCCAGCCGCCGCGCGTATTAAAGAGCAGATCGGCATCGATAATCTGCGGGCGCACGAAATAGGCCCAACCGGCCAAGAGCAACAAAATGAGCGCGATCGCATTCTGCCAGCGTTGCCGGCGCGCAACCAGCCAGCGTTCGAGCCGCGCCACCCAGCTGCTGCGGCGGAGCAGAATCAATCCGATGATTGCAATCGCCACCAGCGCCAGCTCGATCCAAATCCGCCACGGATCAGCGAGCGAGCTAAACCGCGAGGTAAAGTACGACTCGCGCACAGCAGGGGTAAGGAAGGGCAGCGCGATCAATGAGGTCAGGGCGAAATCCTGAAAGCGGGCAAAGCCGACATCGAAGAAATAGGCGCGAGCGATGAAGATAATGTGTAGAGCAGCATGGATCAGCATCGCCAGCATGCCCAGCGCTAGTGCAGTTTGCGTGCGCTGCCAACGGCGGCTCAGCCAGCAATAGCCAAGGTAGAGCATCGCCGGGGCAAGCAAAAAGAAATCGATCCGGGCCAGCGCCACCTGCCCAAAGGCAATGCCAGCCAGCGCTGCGTATGTGATGCGCGCGCGCGCCGGCAAGCTGTGGTCATTGAACTTGGCAAACAGATACAAACCGCCCCACGTCAAAAACTGGGCCGTAGTTTCGGCGGTCGAATAGCGGGCAAACCAGACCTGCACCGCATTCAGGCCGAGCAGCGCCATCCCCAGCCACCCGACCCATGGCCCGGCGAGGCGGCGCCCGATCATGCCCACGCTCCACACACCGAGCAAGCCGAGCAAACCGGTGGCAAACAGACCGAAGAGCGGGCCGCCGGCAGCAGTCAGCAAACCGATCCACACCGGAAAGAGATGGAAACCCTGCGGCACAATCCGGCCTTGGGCCAGTTCGCCTTCGTTGATCAAAAAACCGGCGGCGCGCAACCGGGTGGCGATATAGCGATCGCGCGCTTGCACGCCGGTAAAATTGCTGATTGCTTGTTCCGCCGGCCCGCGGACGGCCGGATCGTTGCTCTGCGCGGCTTGACCTAGTTCAGCGACGACGGCATCGTGCTGAACGATGCTGCCGGTGCGGGCGATAGCAAACCCAGTGACCGCATAGACGCCGGCGTCGCGCCCCCCCAGAATAACCTCAAAGGGCCGGGCAACCAGCAGCGCCAGCACCAACAGCGTGGCGAACCATGCCCAGTAGCCGCGCACGGCAGTGCGCGGAACGGCGGGGCGCAACGTAGCACGCCGTTGCCCCAGCCAGATCACACCAGCGCTCACCGCCAGCGTGATGCCGAGGTGGAGCCAGATTGAAAAGATGCCGAAACTGGCTAACACCAACGCTAGCCAACCACTTCCCAGCGCGCCGATCAAGCAGCGCTCGAAATGGCGTTCAAGGCCGTCGTTGTTGCCAAGTTCCGGAATCACCCGCGCCAGCGCCCATCCTGGCGCGTAGATCATGATTGGTAAGAGTAGAATGCCGACGATAATCTGTGCCATGCTCGTTTCCGGCGATCGATGCCGCGCGTGATTATAGCATAGCCTTTGCATGGTACAATGCGGCGATGGCGAAAACGTCATTTAATTAAAGTAGATATACATAAAGATGGCTTCTTCTCTCATCAAGCGAATCAACTTACGGGCAGCCGCTGGCAGCCAAGCGCGTCGCCTGCCCGGTGTGGCGATACCGGCCCTCTGGTTGGCAATGATCACGGTTGTGACATTAGTTGCCGGGTACGCAGTCCGGCCAGTCGTGACCGTTGATATTGGCGATAACCGCGATGGCGCGTTTCTAGTCAATTTCAACGCGCGCGAGATCGATGCCGCCGGCGCGTATGAGCGCTTCGAGTGGCCGGCAGGCGCTGCGACTGCGACGATTCCCGGCGGGCGCAACGGGGTTTGGTTAGCGCGGATCATTGCCCGCCCGGAAGCTGATCCGATCATTCTACAACGCGAGTCGGCAGCGGCGGTAAATGGGGTGCGGTTAGAGATGCCGCGCCGCAGCGGGACGGAGATGTTCGTTAAAATTCCGGCCCAGATCGCTACGGCCCCGACCCTCACCTTTGAGCTGGTATCGCCGCTCGTTGGCGGCGAAGCGCCGCCTGCCGGCGTGCCGCTCGCGGTTGAGTTGGCGCCGGCCCGCACGTATCGCTGGAGTACTGATGAGAGCCAGATTGTCTTCCCACGTTTGGGGCAGGGCAATTGGATCGTGCGGCTTGATGCAGTGGTCGTCCATCCCGACGGTTCGCCGGTTAATGCGCGGCTCAGCGCCAATGGCGTTGAGCTAGCGCGCTTGCCGGAACAAGCGCAATTGCGGCGCTTCCAGCTTCTCATTCCGGCGGTGGTGATGAATGGCGGCGATCTGAATCTGACCTTGCAAGCCGATCCGTTCCGCGATCCTCGTCCGTTGGGGATGCTCGTAGCTGACATCTCGGTCGCGCCGGCGGCAAGTCCACTGCTGGCAACGATTGCGCCGCCGCCGATGGCGTTGGGGTTTGGCCTGTTTATCGTGCTAGGGATGTTTGCCTGTCTGGCGCTGCTCACGGCTGACATCCGGCGGCGCTGGTATCTCGATGCTACTGGCTGGGCGGCGGTTGGTTTGACGCTGGCTGTCATAGCGGCTGGTTGGGCGATCGTCGTCTACCGTTTCCCCAGCGGGCAGATGATCGACCGGCTGGCGGCGGTGACGTTGCTTAGCTTGCTGGTGACGGTTGCAATGCGTTCGTTCACCCGCTGGCTGCTGGGCCAGACCGGCGTTCGGGTGACGCCCGAATTTACAGCAACGCTGCTGATCGTCTTTCTGGTCGGGTTCTGGCTCAAAGCGATTGGCATGCTCTACCCCTACTACGTGGGGATCGATGTCTTTTGGCACATGGATAAGGCGCGGCGCATTATCTACAATGGCGCGTTGCCGCTCTACTACAGCATCAATAGCCCGCTCAACGAGACGACGATGCCGGTCGCGGAGTGGGGGCGCAATCCGCCGGTGATTCCCTATTCGCCGTGGTTCCATATTTTAGCGACGAGTTATGCGATCTTTCCGTGGCCGATGGAGACGACGGCGAACTTTGTGAGCCTGCTCATGGATATGTCGCGGGTGGTGCTGTTCGCGGCAATTGCGCTCAAGGCGGGGTTTAGCCAGCGGGCGGCGTTGTTGGCAGCGGTGACCTACGCGGTGCTACCGGTGACGTATCTGCTGCATATCTGGGGCAATGTGCCGACCGCTGCCGGCCTGTGGCTCAATCTGCTGGTGCAGACGACCATCTTGCTAGCGTGGGATCGGCTAGGTGAATGGAAGGTGCGGCTCTGGTTTGTGCCGCTGTTGGTGTTGGCGTTCCTTGTCTACACAGTCACCGGCGTCTTTACCGGGGTGTTTTTGGTTGTCTTAACCATCCTGATCTGGCTGAATGCGCGGCGCGGGCCGGAGTGGCGCGCGCTGCTGCCGGGTCTCAAACCGCTCTGGGTGGCGGCGGGGGCGGCGATTGGCTTGGCGATCGCTATCTACTATGGCCAGTATTTCCAACCGATTGTGGAACGCACCATTCCCTATCTGATGACCGTCTTCACCCGCGGGCCAGAGACGGTCGGCGTCTCGCGACCGCCCTTCCACGAGTATCTGTGGTCGTTTGTGCCCCATCTTGGTTATCACATCTGGCCGAACCACTATCTCTACTACGGGTTGGCCATCCCGTTGATCTTTTTCATTCCGGGGTACTGGGCAATGCGGGCGAAACCCTTGCTCTGGCTGGTGGTTTCGGCGTGGGGCACGGTGGCGCTGCTGTTTTTGTTAGCCGGCTACCGGATTTCGATGGTTGACAAGCAACTGTTCTACCTCATTCCGGTGATCTGTCTGGCGTGGGCGATCATAGCTGACCGGTTGTGGGAACGGTGGGTGGGGCGGATGTTTGTGCTGGCGACGCTGGCGTTGTCGCTTGGCAGTGCGTTGTGGTTGTGGGTGATGCGGATTAGCATCTCGCCGGTGCAGGGGAATTGAGCGGGGGGATGTCATGGCGAGGGCGCGGAGC
>NZ_DAOTWH010000121.1:0-5134 GCF_034435895.1 Chloroflexus sp. | reverse complement strand
GCGCCGGGCAGCGGGCGGCCCTGATCCCGGCCCTCGCCTATCTGTTGGCCGGCACGCTCGGCGCGATCGGCGTGGGCAAGGTCGGCGCGTATGCCAACTACTTCTTTGAATGGTACGCCGGCCTGATTTGGCTGACCGGGATCGGATGGCGTGTATTGGCTGGCGCTCCCCGACCGCGCTGGGTTAGCGAGGCGACGTTGGCCGGGTTGAGTGTGCTGCTGATTGCGAGCCTGCTCTACTACCCGCCGTTGTGGGACGCCAACCGGCTGCGTCCAGCGGGGTTGATCGAACCGAGCCCGCCGCGTATGGTGTTCGGCCAATACGGGGTGTGGGCCGATGCGCAGCGCGAAGCGGCGGTGCTGGCGGCACTATCCCGCGTCGATGCCGCCCTCGCTGCCGAAGCCCGCGCTGCCGGCGCAGTCATCTTCACCGATTTGCCCGGTCTGGCCAGTGGCGCCGGCGTCAACGCCCGCATTCCGGTATTCGAGTTCCGCCAGTTGCTCGATCAAGGGCTCGCCGACCAGACCGCTATCCTGCGTGAGCTCGCCAACGGCGAGCTGCCGCTGGTCTTGCTCGACTACCTCGGCAACTGGCTGACCCCAGAGATGATCGCGATCATTCGCCATCGCTACGCCCAAGACGGTTCGCTCGGCGTGATCGACCGCTACCGTCCGGTTGCCACCGGGCCGGCCCAGCCGCCGTTGCAGCCGGTGGCGGCAGGTGGGGTGCAACTGGCCGGCGTGCAACTGGCCCCGCCGCTCGGCGCAGCCTACGAACCCGGCCAACTGGTCGTGCTCAGCTTGCAATGGCAGCGGGTCTCGTCGCAACCGGCAGAAGGGCTGACTGTCGTGGTGCGGGTGCTCTTTGCCGGCGACCGCGTTGCCGCACACAGCGAACTGCCCTTGCTCTACGGCGCGCTGCCGCCGGCGCGCTGGCCAACCGCCGCTCCCATCGAGCACATGCAACCGATTGCTTTGCCGCTCGAACTGCTGCCCGGCACGTACCAACTGGCCGTCGGCTTGCGCGATCAAGCCGGGAACGACCTGATCGCGCCGCAGCCGGTGGCTACGCTGGCGGTCGAAGCGCAAGGCGGCGCCTTCTTCGCCGAAACCGGCTACTTTGTGCCGGCGCGTTTCATGCAGGCATGGGCCGAACTCGGCGCGGTCGAACGGGCCGGCTGGCCGCTCACACCGGCAGTGCCGTTTGGGTGGGGATGGTTGCAATGCTTTGAACGGGTGTGTCTCGAAGCACACGGCAGTGCCATCCATCTCCGCCCGTTGGGTAGAGAGCTGTATCTCGCTGAAACGAACCGCAGCGCGCACTGTGCTGACGGCGCCCCGGCTGACACCCTCTGCCCCGGCTATGCCGTGCCGGCAGAGCTGCTGGCCAGCCTCGGCCAACCGCTCAGCGGCGACATCCTCCGCAACGGCTGGATCGTGCAGTGGACGGACTATGCCCGGCTGGAGCGCAGCGCCGATGGCGCGACCTTTGGCCTTGGCCGGCTCGGCGACGAAACGCTGCGCTTGCCGCCGGGGATGCGCTACCGCTGGCCGGACGGGGAGTGATGGCCCTTCCCGGTCTTTGACGCTGCGCTGGCTTGCCGAAGTGTGCCACTTTTTGCGGTGAACACGGCTTCGAGATCAGGAACTGCTGGTGGTTCAAGGTCTTGCATGCTCAATGGAAATCCATTAGAGTGGTGACATGATAAGAGTATATCTCGACATGTGCGCTATTCAACGCCCGCTTGATACACCGAGTCATGTGCGCATTCAGATCGAAGCAGAGGTGGTGCTTGGTCTCATCTCGTTGGGTGAAGCTGGCCATCTCACATTGGTAAGTTCAGATGCACTACACCATGAAAACGACCAAAATCCCCTCTTGTTGCGCCGGGAATACGGTTTTAGCGTGCTTGCGCGCGCAACCGAAACAATTGCGCTGACTGAAGCAGTGCGTGATCGGGCGCAGCAATTTCTAGCTTATGGCTTGAAACCGCTTGACGCCTTGCATGTGGCGCTTGCCGAGGCAGGGAAAGTAGACTATTTCTGCACCTGTGATGATCGTTTACGGCGTCAAGCGCAACGGATTGTTGATCTGACTGTCAACGTTGTTACTCCCATTGATCTCTTTCAGAAACTGGAACCATTGCTATGACAGTAAAACCTTTAATCGAGATTAACCGGCAGGCGATGGAGCTACTGTATCGTGAGTTAGGGATCGTGGATACGGTGCGCTTCCTCAAACAATTTACCACCGGTTTAGGCGACTACACCGTCGAGCGTGAAGCCCTTTTCGCCGGCAAGACGCTCGATCAGATTGTCAACGACATTGCCCGGATGCGTTCCTCTCATCCTCCGCAGACCGGCGCAGCAGACGAGCCGGCGCCCTGATCTCCCCCTCCTTTGCCCCACTAAATCTTGACAGAAAAAATGTCGTATATGATGGTAGTATCCGGTTGAGGCGAAATGAGAAGGGGGTTTGGGGTGAGCATGGGCAATCATTGGCGGACTTTCATCGAGCATTGGTTCGTCCCAGTTTTGGTGTCGGCGGCGGAAATTGTTGGCGAGATACCGGCAGATGTCAAAGTGTACTGCCCGCCATCAAAGCCTGCTCCTGCCAACAGCAATGGCGCAGCGAAGAAGCCATTTGTTACGCTCCATGTGCTGCCGGGCATCTTGAACAGCGGCACAGAGATTGGTGTCACTAGATTATTGATGATGAAATGGCCTGTGTTGTGGCAGTTTGTTGGGATCACGGCGTAACGATTTATTCTATTCCTTGGGATAAGATTTCGTATATACACATATAACTTAAAGTCAACCCTTATCACAACCGCTTTATCACCCGCTCACCGGCCCGGCAGCCCGCTCGTCGGGCTGTTGCTATCTATTGCGCACCTCAGTTGTCCTTGCGCGCCGTGCGGAGCGCGGCGAAGCGATCCCCCTGCTAAGGCGGGAGGCAGCTTGCACGCCATGGGTTTGCGCTCAAGCGGGAGATTGCTGCGGGCGCTACGCCCCCTCGCAATGACAGGAGGGGCTGCGTCCTCGTGAGGCGGGAGAGGGGGGTGGGGTGAGGGATCGCCCCTCCCCCAGCGGGGGAGGGGTTGGGGGTGGGGGCAACGAGGTGCCGCGCTGGTGCTGATCCCCGGCCCTGAAGGCCGGGCTAGGAGTACGAAGCCCGCTGCACGGGCGGCTGGCTCATCCCCAGCCCCGTTCCCACTGGCGCGGGAGAGGCGAGCGCAAAGCCGCTGCCCCCCGGTTGTCATGGCGAGCCGCACGCCGCACGGCGACGCAATCCCCCACTTCGGCGAGAGGGATGCCTGCCAGCCATTGGTGTGCGCTAGAAACGCCAATCCATTCGGTTGCCAAAAGCATACTGGTTTAGCGGCAAGCGCGTTTATCTTAAGCGGATGGGCAAAGCGGTGGTGTTGTTGCCGGAAGACGACTCTTGGCAACCGCTGATTGAGAGCTTGGCAATGTTCTCAGCCGAGAAATCGGCTGAGCGCAACCAACCACCGGCACAACGGCGCGAGGGGTAGTAGCGAAGCGCAGGGGACGCCGATTGGCGTACTCGATACGCTGATCGCGGCGCAAGCCATTAGTGAACGGCTCATCCTCGTCACCAACAATGTGCGCGGATTCAGCCGCGTGCCGGGCTTGCTGGTCGAAGACTGGACGCAATGAACATCTGCACCGTGTCCGGCCCACTACTGAGGTGCTACGGAATGGTAGTACGCTGCTGATATCTCGCTCTCCTCAAAAAACACTCACAGCAGGCCCATCGCCTACCGTGAGTGCTTCGGTCAAGTTGTTACCGGCTAACGGACAATAATCGCGCTGGCTTCGCGACCGCCCGGCGCGAAGGAGTACTGCAACAGAATGCCGGAGTCGGTTACATCAGCCGGGGCGTTGAAGCGGTAGACGGTGGTGTTAAGCGTACCGTTGGCCGGCACCACGCCGCTGCCCGTGTCGATGTCGAAGCGCGGCGCGCCGAGCACCGTGCTCATACCCTCGATCTTGCTCAGCTCGAAGCCGGTGAAGTAGTTGTCGTAAGTGTAAGCAGCGACATTGATCTGCTGGCCCAGCGCAGTGACACCGATTTGGCTGCCGCACAACGTGACCACGGTGTTGGCGCTGTTGGTAGCGTGGCTGGTGAAGAAGAAGGCGCTATAGGGGCCGCTTAGCGGGCCAACGAAGAAGGCGTTGCGGCCATCGCTGGCAAAGGTTCCCACTTCTGACGTGTAGCCAACGTAGTCAGGTGTGCCGTCGCGGTTGGTGTCGAACAGCAGGTCAATTTCCACCGGATAGTTGGAATGGGTGATGGTCTGGTGAGTCGTGATCGCAAACTGGATCACTGGCGTATTCCCCGGGCAGAAACCGGGGATGTCGAAAGCGCGCACGCCAACGTAGCGCAGATCCATCGGCGGCATCTGCACGCTGGCGCCCGGCGAGGCAGTCACGCTGTCGTTGCTGCCGATCAGCGTGAACGGATCAACCGTCACCGGATTGGTGCCGGTGTTGGTCAGTTGGGCAGTGGCCGGGCTGCTGGTGGTGGCCCGCACTGAAGCCGGAGCGCGGACGTTGCCGGAAGCGCGCGGCAGCACATGCCACGGCATAGTCAAGTCGTTGGTCGTGCCGGCGGCATCGAGCACCAGATAGCCATCGTACTCGACGGCGGTCAGCGCCGCGCCGTTACCGCCATTGCTGCCCGAATTCAGTGTCCACGCCGGCAGTTTGGTCGGATCAATGCTCAGCGTGAAGGTGAAGGTGCGCCGGCTGCGCGGTGGCACGGTAATCGTGCTCACCGAAGTGCTTGGCGTCACTGCGCCGCTGGCCGTGTCGTTAGCGAAGCGGAAGGTCGGCGTGATGGTGTAGGTCAGTGGTGTGTTGCCGTAATTGCGCACCACGATTGTGCGGCGGAGCGTAGTCGGGTTGCGAGTGGCCTCGACCAAGCCAAACGAGATAGTAGCCGTGCCGTTGCTGAGTTCCCATGCGCTGGCTTGGGCCGCGATCGCGCGGTTGATGCGCACCTCGCCGCCGCCGATGCGGGTGATCGGCGCCAGCCCGCCGCCGAGGGCGGCGGGGGTGTTGAAGATCCTGGTTTCGGCGGTGTTCATCAGGCGCGCCTTGAGTTCCGC
>NZ_DAOTWH010000120.1:0-5994 GCF_034435895.1 Chloroflexus sp. | reverse complement strand
CGCTCGATGCGCAAGGCGCAACGACCGCCACCTTCGAGCAGGCGCACGGGTAACAGGGAGCGCTAGGCAGGGTTGGCGTGCGGCAGTATAACTGCCGCATTCCATCATTACAACGGCAGTTGCCGCTTGGCGCTCGGGTAACAATTCACTCTCCACCAACCACTATCCCTCTCTTCTGCCTCACCAATGCAGTACAATACCACAAGAGCCACCTTATAGGAGCGGAACGATGGACAGACGTGACCGCATTGCAGGCGGGTTATACGGCCTCCTGATCGGCGATGCGCTGGGGGTGCCATACGCATTCCACCCACCCAACGAGTTACTGCCACCCGAACAGATTGACATGCAGCCGCCAGTTAACTTCCCGCGCAGCTACCCCGATGTCCCGCCGGGAACGTGGTCAGACGACGGGGCCTTAGCCTTGGCACTGCTTGACTCATTGCTCACATGTAATCGGCTCGATCTCGCAGACTTTACGCTCAAGATACGAAAGTGGTATGAAGAAGGCGCGTATACCCCTGACGGCATCGTCTTCGATGCTGGCATTCAAACGGTCAAAGCCATCCAAGCGTTGCAGCGGGCCTTGCCGCCGTACCGGTCAGGGCCAGCCGGCGAATACGACAATGGCAACGGCTCGCTGATGCGAGTATTACCGCTCGCCCTCTGGCACACCGGCGACGATCGGGCGCTGGTGGCCGATGCGCACATGCAATCATTACCGACCCACGGCCATCTGCGGGCGCAAATCTGCTGCGCGTTGTACTGCTTGTGGGCGCGCTACGAATTGGTTGGCGACAACGATGCGTGGGCAACAGCGACAAACCGGCTGCGCGAGATCTACGGCAACGGGCAAGCGCGGATCGAGCTGGAAACGCATATCCGGCCCGACGATCCGGCGCCGGGAGCAGGCAAAGGCTACGTGGTTGACACGCTACGCTCGGCGCGATGGGCAGTAGCGCAAGGCCACAACTACGAGCAGGTGGTGCGGGCGGCGATTAGGCTCGGGTACGACACCGACACCACGGCGTGCGTCGCAGGCGGGATTGCCGGCATCCGCTATGGGATCAGCGGCATCCCTGAAGGCTGGCGGCGCCAACTGCGCGGGCAGGAATTGGTGGAACCATTATTGGCGCGGTTATGGCAACACCACGGGTAGAGAGAACGCATGCGTTCTCCCACCCCTTACCCGTGCCGGGTTGGCGTTTTCGGCTGCAAACTCAACTGCTGATGGATGACGCGGGCAATCTGCATGGCGCCATCGCGAGGCACGGCGTGCTTGAGCCGCTCGACCGTCGCCGCATAGAGGGCCGGGTCTTCGAGATTGCTGATCGCGGCGACAATCCGCTCGTTGGTGGGGCAGAAAAAGCCCAATTCGTAATTCAGCACAAAATCAATGTTACCGTGCTCTTGAATGCCAACCGCCTCGGTCACGATCACCGGCTTGCGCATCACCAGCGCCTCCATCAACGTACCGGGGCCGGCTTTCGTCACCACCACATCGCTTGCCGCCATCAGCTCTTCCATATTGTTGACAAAGCCAAACAGATGGGTATGAGGCAAGCGCGGCCCGCGGCGCAGCTCTTCGTAGAGAGCGCGGTTCTTGCCGGTGACAACGAGCAACTGCTTATCAGGCATCTGCTGTTCGAGCGTTTGCACCAGCTCACCGAGTCGGCCCGACCCGACGCCGCCGGCGGTCAGCAAGACGGTGAAGCGATCGGGATCAAACCCCAAAGCGCGGCGCACGGCCAGCGCATCACGGTTCGCGGCGGCAAACTTGGGATGCACCGGAAAGCCGCAACGCTGCAACTGGCTCGGCTTCATGCCACGCTTGTGCATCAGACGGTACGCTTCATCGGTGGGGGTGAGGGCCAGATCAACGCCGGGATAGCTCCACGCCGCATGCAGTGTCACGAGATCAGTCACGACGGTCACGACCCGGAACGCATTATGCCGGCGGCGGCGGGCTGCGCAGACAAGGCGATGCACCAGCGGATGGGTCACAACCACCAACCGCGGGCAGCGTTCGGCCAGCAGTCGTTCGAGATTCTGGCGGGCAATCAGATAGACCACCCGCGAGAGAAAGCCAACGGTTGAACGTGAATTGGTCAGTTGAAACGAGAAATTGTACAGTTTCAGCCAGCGGGTCGAAAGCTGGTCATAGAGACCGGGAGCGCTGCGCACGCCGGGCACATTTGTGGCCTGCAACAGATCTTCGATGGCCCACGTAATGCTCCCGCCCGACAACTGTTCGAGCGCCGCGCTAATCGCTACCGCCGCGCTACGGTGGCCGCCACCGGTATCAGAAATGGCAAACAACACATCAATCGGCTGCCGATTCATAGCGGTCTCAATCATAGCGATGTTGTTCTAGATCAGCGATGACCTTCTCGGCAATTTCAAGGGCAGCTTGTGGCCGGGCCGCCGCCTGCGCGCACCGGTGCATTTCCAGCAACATAGTGGGATGGTTGAGCAGATTGAGCACGGCCCGCGGCGTCGATTCGCACATCCGCAATTGGATGCCACTGCCGGTGCTGACCACATAATCGGCATTCCATTCCTCGTGGCCAGGGATGGGGTCAATAATCACCATCGGCGTCCCCCGCGCCATCACCTCGCTGACAATCAGGCCGCCCGCTTTGGTAATCACCAGATCACTCGCCGTAATCAGATCATCGACGTAATCGATAAAGCCAAGCACGCGCAGATCGACATTCGGGGTCGAGATAAAATCGCTCAGTGACTCAACCAGCGTGGTATTGCGGCCAGCCACAACCACAAGGGTCGCCTTGAGTTCACTTTGCATCAAGCCGCTCACGATTTGGCGCACGTGATCATCATCAACCCCGCCGCCAAACAAGGTGACAACCGTGCCATCCAGCGGCAAATCGCGGCGGGTACGCGCCGCGCGGCAGTCGTTGGGCTGGGCAAACTGCGGATCGATCGGAATCCCGCTCACCACAATCTGTTGCGGGCTAATGCCGCGCTCGATCAATTGGGCGCGCGTTTGCTCATCACCTACGAAATAGCCATCAATTTCGGTGTATGTCCAGAAGGTATGAGCCGCATAATCGGTAATCACACAATAGATCGGCTCAACGAAGCGCGCGCTGCGTCTATAGCCGACGAGCAGCTCCATTGGCAAGAAGTGGGTGCAGATAATCACTTCCGGTTGGAACGCGCGCAGCACCTCTTTGAGACCATTGGTGCCGATGCTCTCAACCAGTTTACGGATATTGTTGGTAATTTCAGCCAGATTCGGATCGGCGTTGGTCTGAGTATAAAAATACCCCCATACTAGCGGCGCCCGATCGGTCAATTCAAGGTACGAGCGCGCATAGGCGAGACGGAACAGGCGCGAGGTATGATCGAGCACATCCTCAACCCGCACCTCTCCCGGCTGGCGACGGCTAAACGCAGCGGCCAACGCTTCGGCTGCGCGTTTATGGCCAGTGCCAACCGATGCGTGCAAAATCAAGACTCGCGGCATAACAGTATCTCCGGCGAGGCGCCATCTCGGCGCGCAAGTAGTTGCTCACTTGACGGTATGGTACCATGTTTCGCCGTTATGTGTGGCGAGGCGCAGCCGCGTTAGTTGACACCCCTGCCGGGGTGTGGTACGATGCAATCGCCTTTAATACAGCCCCGCGAGGCTGTAAAGGAGCATAATATAGATGAACCCGAATACGACCCGGCCTGAAATGCCGTTATCCCTTTGCCCCGCTGCGGCGGGCAAGGGTTTTTTTGTTTGCGCAGCCCGCCGGATGCGGAAATGCGGAGGAAAGCATGAGCAACGAGAAGCAGATTCTGTCAGCCGACGAGATTCGGAGAGCGCTGGTACGAATCGCCCACGAGATTGACGAGCGCAACGGCGGCCTGCGCGACGTGGTGATCGTGGGCATTCGCAGTCGCGGCGTGCCGCTGGCCGAACGGCTCGCCGCCGCGATCGCCGACTTTGACGGCACGCGCGTGCCGATCGGCCAACTCGATATTACGCTCTACCGCGACGATTTGAAGCTGCGCGGACCGGCAGCGCGCGTGCGCAAGACCGATCTGCCGATTGACATTACCGGCAAGACGGTGGTGCTGGTAGACGACGTGCTCTTCACTGGACGCACGGTGCGGGCCGCACTCGATGCGATTGCCGATCTAGGCCGCCCGGCCCGCATTCAACTAGCCGTACTGATTGACCGTGGCCACCGCGAATTGCCCATCAGGGCCGACTTCGTCGGCAAAAACGTGCCAACTTCGCTTTCAGAGCGGGTGATGGTGCGCCTGCGTGAAACCGACGGGGTTGATGAAGTTGTGATTCAGCGAGGTGCAAGCAATGAGGAAACTGCGCCGCCACGCGATCGATCTCGATGACTTTAGCGCCGCCGAGATTGAAGAGATTTTAGAGACTGCCGAAAGCATGCGCGAAGTGCTTGGGCGTGAGATCAAGCAGGTGCCGGTGCTGCGCGGCAAAACCGTCGTCAATATGTTCTTTGAAGAGAGCACCCGCACGCGCATCTCGTTCGAGCTCGCCGCGCGCGCCTTATCGGCCAACGTCGTCGCGTTCACCGCCCGCGGTAGCAGCGTTGAAAAGGGCGAGTCGCTGGTTGACACCGTGCGCACGTTACAGGCGCTCGGCGCCGACATCATCGTCATGCGGCATAGCCAATCGGGCGCACCCTATTTAGTGGCGCGCCATTTTCGCGGCTCGCTGATCAACGCTGGCGACGGACGCCACGCCCATCCGACCCAAGCGTTGCTTGATCTGTACACAATGCGCAGCCGGCTCGGCCAGATCCGCGATCTCAACGTAGTGATCGTTGGTGATGTGCTGCACAGCCGGGTGGCGCGCTCGAACTTATGGGGCTTAACCCGGCTCGGCGCGCGGGTAACACTCTGTGGCCCGCCAACGCTGATCGGGCTGGCTGCGTTTTGGACGGCGACATGGCCTACGATCCGGGTCGTCCACGAGCTCGATCCGCTCTTGCCGGAAGCGGATGTGGTGATGGCGCTGCGCTTGCAGAAGGAGCGGATGCAAAGCGGGTTGTTGCCAGCGCTGCGCGAATACACGCGAGTCTACGGTCTGACCGCCGAACGGCTGGCGCGCCTGCCCAAGCACGCGATCGTGATGCACCCCGGGCCGATGAATGAAGGCATCGAAATCTTTCCTGAAGTCGCTACGGCATCGCCGGCAGCGATTGAAGAACAAGTCACCAACGGCGTCGCCGTGCGCATGGCGCTGCTCTACCGAATGGCCGGTTAAGGGGGATACAATGCGGTATCTGATCAAAAATGGCACGATCATCGATCCGGCTAACCGGGTGGCGACGATCGGCGATATTCTGGTTGCGAACGGCAAAGTGGAGCGTTTGTACGATCTCGCCGACTTGCACAGCGAACGCGAGCCGATCGAGCCGGATGTGGAAGTGATTAATGCGCGCGGTTGCGTGGTGGCGCCGGGGTTTACCGACCTCCACACCCATCTGCGCCAACCGGGAGAAGAGCACAAAGAGACGATCGCTAGCGCCAGCGCCGCCGCAGCGGTCGGAGGGTTCACTACTCTCTGCGCGCGCCCAACCACGCGCCCCACGCCCGACAATGCCGCCGCGATCCGGCAGTTGCGCGAATTAGCCAACAGTTACGGCAGCGTGCGAATCGATCTGATCGGCGCGCTGACGCTGGACAACGCGGGGCGTGTGCTAAGCGAGATGCGGGAACTGGCGGAAGCCGGCTGCATCGCCTTCAGTGATGGCGGGCGCACGATCGCCGATGCGGCGCTGATGCGCAATGCGATGGCTTACGCGGCGGCCTTGGGCTTGCCGGTGATGGTGAGCTGCCAAGATCCGCAGCTCGCTGCCGGCGGCGTCGCTCACGAGGGGGCGGTGAGCATCCGGCTGGGGCTGCCCGGCATTCCCGCTGCCGCTGAAGAGGCAATCGTTGCCCGCGACATTGCGCTGGCCGAGGCGACCGGCGCCCACCTGCACATCAGCCGAGTCAGCACCG
>NZ_DAOTWH010000119.1:0-1572 GCF_034435895.1 Chloroflexus sp. | reverse complement strand
GCCGCGAACGGCTGGCAATTCGTCTCGCCCTACAACGATCCGGCTGTGATCGCCGGTCAAGGCACGCTGGCGGTTGAAGTGTGGGAAGAGTTGCCCGCGGCTGACACGGTGATCGTGGCGGTCGGCGGCGGCGGGTTGGCCAGCGGCGTGGGCATCTGGGCCAAAGCGCTCAACCCTTGCCTCCGGGTGATCGGCGTGCAAGCGGCGGCATCGGCGGCGATGGCGGCAGCCTTGCGCGCCGGCAAAGTCGTTCCCGCCCCCGACGAACCGACTTTGGCTGATGGGCTGGCTGGCGGTATCGATCCAGACACCATCACGCTGCCGATCTTGCAACAGACGCTCGACGAGATGGTGCTGGTGGATGAAACCGCGATTGCGCGCGCAATGCGCTGGCTGCTCGACGAACACCACCTGATCGCCGAAGGCAGTGCCGCAGTGCCGCTGGCCGCTCTCTTGGAAGGTCAGATCGGCGATTTGCGCGGACGGCGGATCGTCGCGCTGATCTGCGGGCGTAACGTCGCCAGCGCCACCTTGCAACAGATTGTGATGGCCGGATAATCGGTTCGCATCCGGGTCTGATTTGGGGACACGGATTGGCACGGATTAAGACGGATCAACACGGTTGTTTTGATCCGTCTTAATCCGTGTCCCATTCCTACCATCCCGCCAAAATTCAGTCTAACGGCTGAGCCAACCTGCATTGACAGACGCTTGCCGGCATGCTATGCTGCACGGGCAAGAGTTCATTATCTATTCCGGTCAGAGGAGGCAGCTATGACACACATCATTCACGTACTCACACTTACAACGGTCGTGATGGTGTCGAGCGACTCCGCTGGCACAGGAGGGGCTTCGCACAGCGCGGGCTAAACAGGCATCTACCTGTTATACCGGCGGGCTGTGGGAAGCTGACCAAGCGCCTACAGCCCGCCTTGTTTTGAGGCTGTGGCGCAACCGGCAAACCATAGCCTCTTTTGTTCCCTCCACCCAGCGGGCGTTCGACGGAGCGGGTTCTCGCAGCAAGCGTGAAAGGAAATCTGAGATGACGGATCACAACGCCATCGTTACCGCCGCCGATCGTAACCAACCGTCAGAGGTGGAGGGAACTGCCGTGATTATTCTAGAGCGTGACGGCTCGTTATCATACCATCCGCCCAAACGCGGGCGGCAACAACAAGCATTCACAACCCTAGCTGCAGCGATGCCAGCCGAACTGCCGCCGGCGTCGTTGATCGAACGGATTGTGAGTATGGCCTTTGATTTACTGGGGGTGAATCGGCTGGAGGTGCGCGTCGATGAGTCGTAAAGCAGCAGAACTGGTCGAACCAGCGCCGGCCACCGCCACCAACCGGCTGACCGGCGCAGTCTTACGAGCGCAGAGCGGCTTCTTCTGGGTCAAGACCGAGCAGGGCATCCTTGAATGCCGGCTGCGCGGGCGGCTCAAGAAAGAGCGCCAAGCGACCGATCTGGTCGTGATCGGCGATCAAGTCGAAGTGACGCCGGTCGGCAACGGCCAAGGCGCGATCGAGGCCGTCTTGCCGCGACGGAGCCGGCTGGCGCGCCGGGCCGCCG
>NZ_DAOTWH010000118.1:0-3231 GCF_034435895.1 Chloroflexus sp. | reverse complement strand
CCATAACCGCGCGCCTCCAACGCTTCGGCCAATTGCAGCGCCCGTTCAAGGCTGCCGGCCAGCAATGGCCCGGCCAGCGCCCACCAACTGCGCAGGCTGCCAAAGCGGTGGCCGCGCGCGCGTTGGGCAGCGGTGATGGTTTCGATGGAGTGCACTAACCCCGGCGCAAAGGCAATCGCGATCGTAACGGCTAATCCGGCGTGGAAGAGTGAGCGCGGCGCCAGTCGCAATAGCCGGTGGTGATCGACCAGTGCATTAAATGCGCCAAAGATCAGCAGCAAAGCCCACAACCCCAACCCACGGGTCACCCCCCACGCCAGCGCTTCGGCAGTGATCGGCCCACCCAACACAATCCCGCCCAACCAGACCGGCAATTGCAAGGCAGGCAATGCAACCAGCGCCGTCGCCCCCCGCGGCCCGCCCACCGTCACCACGGCAAAGATGACATAGCCGAGCCATACAATCGCGCCGGCGCTGGCAAAGAGCGCGAAGCTGCGCGCCAGCGGGCGATCGTCGCGCCGGGCGGCAAAGACATACGTCACCGCCAGCATCAACAAGATATGGTAGAGCGGGTGCGGGGCCAGCGTCGCGATTGTAGCGGCGGCGACCAGCCACCAAAGCCATGTGCGGGTGTGCATAGCGAGCCTTTCTGCCACGCCAAGGCGCAACGCGGTTGGTTGAAAGAACAAGGTGAGGCTAAGAACCAACCATTTATATTCGGATTGTCAATGCTGCCAGCGCAACGACCTCGCCAATCTCGCACAGCGCGCCGTAGGTATCGCCGGTCAGACCACCGAGATCATGCACCCACCAGCGCGCCAGCAGATGCGCGACCGCAAGCACCAACGCCGCCGCGATGATCCCGGCCAGACCGGCAATCAGCCATGCGCTGCCCAGCATCAGCACCGACGAGAACCAGAGATCGCGCTGCTGGACGTATGAATTAAACATCCGGCCCAAGCCGCCCTCACGGGCGGGGGGGAAGCGATAGATACCGTAGCAATCGGCCCAGCGGCCAAGCATCGGTGCTAACAGCAACGCCGGCCATGCCACGGTTGCGCTGGCGATGAACGCCACCTTCAGCAAGATAATCATAATCAGCGCAATCGCCCCCATCGCGCCGATCCGGCTGTCTTTCATAATCTCGAGCTTGCGCTCACGCGAACGCCAGCTCATTACCGCATCAAACGTATCGCTGACGCCATCGAGGTGCAAGCCGCCGGTGACAATCCCCCACGTCGCGACAGCCAACACTGCCGCCACTAGATTACCCCAAAGCGGGCGGGCAACCGCATCAACGGCGACCATTGCGCCACCGATGACTAACCCAGCAGCCGGGAACCACGGAATCGCCCGCGCCACGCTCTGCTCGTTCATTGGCGGCAGACCGGGCAGCGGGATAATGGTGAGAAAGCGGATAGCTTCAAGCAAACCAGTGGCGGGGCGATCCGGCGATTCGCTCATAGTCATCCTCCCAGAGGAGGCACGGTATTGACCGTGCGGATAATGATAGACGCACCGTAGACATCAAGCGCAGTGATACTCCCCAAATCGATCCGCCAGCGCCAATGATCGGCGATCGGGATATTACAACAAAAACAGAGCACGAGTTGAATAGGCGTCGCATGCGTGGCCACGAGAATTCTGCCGCCGCGATAGGTTGCCAACAGCTCCTGCCATGCCGCTGCCACCCGTGCCGCCGCCTCGGCCAGACTCTCGCCGTCGGTAGGCCGCCCGTCTACCCCCAGCGCCCAACGCGCTTGGGCATCGGCAGGAAAACGTCGCGTCACTTCGCGGTACGTCAACCCCTCCCACAAACCCTGATCAACCTCAAGCCAGCGCGGGTCTTCCCGCAACGGGATGGAACGATGCTGCAGCAGGTCCTCAGCCAACGCGCGTGTGCGCTGGGTAGGGCTGGCAATGGCGTGCGTAAAGGGCAACGGGCGCAGCCGGCTCGCCGCCGCCGCGTGCTGGCGCAGGCCGTACTCGGTCAGCGGGCTATCACCGCGGCCCAAATACCGGCGCGCGCGGTTGGCTTCGGTTTGGCCATGGCGAACGAACCAGATACTGGTGCGCATGGTGGTGCAAACTCCTCAATCTGCTGAGAGCCGCACGGCCGTGTGGCTCTCCATTCGACCGGCCCATCGCCGCCGACCCTACCGCCGTCTGTGCCGCATGGCTCCCGGGCCGTGCGGCTCTACACAGGCACATCCCTATTCGTTAATTCGTTCCGCCCATTCGTTTATTCGTTGCCGCCACGACAATACCGCCGATCAACAACGCCGCCAGCGCCGCAAAGCCGAGCCATTGCCCGGCATTACCATTGCCGGTCGCCGCCGGTGGATTGGAGGCTGCTCCGCCCGCCGGCGCTGCCGTCATCGCTGGTGCTGCTGTTATTGTGGGCACCGCCGTCAAGGTAGGCGTTTCCGTCGCTGCGGGCGCCGGTGTTTCCGTTGGCGCCACTGTCGCCGTAGGCACTGCTGTCGTCGTGGGCACTGCCGTTGCTTCCGGCAATGGCGTTGTGGTGGGTACCGGTGGCGCTGTGGGCAATGGCGTTGTGGTGGGTACCGGTGGCGCTGTGGGCAATGGCGTTGCGGTGGGTGCCGGTGGCGCTGTGGGCAATGGCGTTGCGGTGGGATCAGCCGTCGCGACCGGTTCCGCCGCTGCACTCCGGCACACATCGGCAAGTTCTAGACTAGGCGGCGCCGCGCCGCCGCTGGCGTCACCCGGCCCCCATGCCCACCCGTGCAGATCGCCATCGCTGACCCGCACGTTGCTCGCGCCGAGATTAGAGTAGCGCCACGCACCCGCTTCGCGCCGGTAGAAAGCCCAATACACCGCCCGGCCCTGCTGATCGCGAGCGCAGAAGCAACTGGTGGCCGGATAATCGCACCCTTCGCGCCCGATCTTGCACACCGCCGCGCCGATACTGCTTTGCTGGCTAATCACCGGCAAACCACTGCGTTCGAGCAGCTCCAACCCGCTGATCGACGGCTCGCTAAACTCGACGCATGCAGTGACGACTTCGCCATTGCCAAACCGCACGACCACCCCGGCGCGGTTCACCGCCGGTTGGGCGGCAGCCACACCGGAGAGGAGCGCGATCGCGACCAAGACAACAAGTTGAAAAATCTGCTTATTCATCGTTGTACGGTACGGGCACAGCGCCGCTGTGCCCTCAGCAGCGCTGCTGTGTCCTGCGAGCCAAGCCAGCTTCTCGTTATCCCGCCT
>NZ_DAOTWH010000117.1:0-20644 GCF_034435895.1 Chloroflexus sp. | reverse complement strand
GCGGCGGCAATGTCCGGATGGCCCAAGGTGGCGGCGGCCAACCGGCCCTGCTGGCCGCCGCGATTGCGGCGATGGCGGAACAAGCCGCCTAGCGTCGCTCTGTGGTACAATAGGGCTAAATGTTATGGCTATCCTAAACATGGCAGGGCAAGCGATGAGCGAAAGCGTCGAAATGTATCTGGTAATGACGGCCCTCTTGCGCAAAGCGCCCGATCAGCCGGTGCCGTTGTCGGTGCTGGCCAGCCGGCTAGGGGTGTCGCAAGTCTCGGCCAACGAAATGTGCCATCGCTTGCAAGAGCGTGGCTTGCTCTGCTACCAGCCCTACCGCGGCGTCACGCTCACGCCCGATGGTGAAGAGTGGGCGCAGCGGATCCTCTCGCGCCGGCGGATGTGGGTGATTTTTCTGGTGGAAAACCTCGGTATCGATCCGGCAGAGGCCGATGCGCTGGCGTGCCAGCTCGAACATATCACCTCAGAGCGGCTCGATGCGGCGTTGAAAGCATTTCTTGAGCGCGATCCCGCGACGCGGATCGATGCCGCAGCAACGCCGCAGCCGCTCGCTGCCTGCACCGCCGGCACGCACGGCGTGATCACGGCGATTGACGCGGAACCAGCAGCCATTGCCTTTCTATCCCGGCAAGGGTTGGCTTCCGGCGCTACCGTCGAGGTATTAGCGGTCAGCGACGATCAATCGGTGCTCGTGCAAACCGGCGAACACCAACTGGCCCTTGCGCCCGCGCTGGCGTCGCGGGTGATGCTGGCGGTACCCGCCGCCGATCGACGGGCCGCTTGGCGGCGGTGTAGCGCATTTTGGGCTTGTGTGCGCGGTGAAACCCACGAGTGCCCGCCGGTTGGGTAGGGGGTGGGGCAAGCCCGTCGCCTTGTCTGTCATTGCGAGGGGCGTAGGGGTAGCGCGGCGTGCTGCCTGCCCCCGCAGCAAGCTCCGCCTTCGGCGGAAAGGGTGCGTGATCCGGCGCCCGGCCCTTCAGGGCGGGGCTAAGCTTACGAAGCCCGCTGTGCGGGCTGGCCCTCACCCCCAGCCCCTCTCTATTAGCGCGGGAGAGGGGGAGTGCAGCATCGGGTTGTAAGGCTTCGTACAGCGAACAACGGTTGTCCGCAACCACATGTGCTGTCCGTCCCGCAACTTCAGCGGCAAGGGGCCGTTCCCGGGCTCGCGGGGGATGGTTTCGCTCCGCTGCGCTGCGCTCGCAAGGACAGGGGGGAAGCAGGTTGCCGCACTCAGAGTCATACTTTCTTTCCCCACAGTTGCCGATTTCTCACTTTTCTCATCACCAGCGCTTCTGGTATAAGTGTTAAGGCATCCCATAAATTTTCCTCGATTTATGCTAAGGAGTACCAAAACGTTATGGCAACCGCGACCACGATGACCCTCGACCAACTGGCGCGTGACCAGCCGGCGGTGATTGTGCGGATTGAAGGTGACCGCGCTGTGCGCCGCCGTTTGCTCGATATGGGCCTAATTACCGGCGAGACGGTGATCGTGAGCGGCGTTGCGCCGCTCGGCGATCCGCTAGAGGTGACAGTGAAGGGCTATCGGTTATCGTTGCGCAAGGCCGATGCGCGTTCGATTCAGGTGGAGCTGAAGCAATGAAACAGACGAGCCATCCAATTCCGTTGCGATTTGTCAATCACGGGGTTCGCGCGAAGTTGGTCGGGATTCAAAGCAGCCAGCGCATCAGCCGGCGTTTATCTGAGTTGGGGTTTGTGCCCGGTATTGAGCTGTCGGTGGTGGCGGATAGCGGCAGCGCTTTGATGATCGCCCTCGGCGATACCCGGATGGCGCTGGAGTACCCGCTGGCCCATGCGTTGTTGGTGACGGTGGTTGAACAGGGGGCTTACTGATGGCGGCGACATTGGTGGCTTTGGCCGGGAATCCGAATGTGGGCAAGAGCACGATTTTCAATGCGCTGACCGGTCTCAATCAGCACACCGGCAACTGGCCGGGCAAGACGGTCGAACGCAAAGAGGGGCGCTTGACGCTGAAGGGCATGGTGGTGATGGTGGTCGATCTGCCCGGCGCCTACAGTCTGGCCGCCCGTTCGCTCGAAGAGCAAATTGCGCGCGATTTTATTGTCCGCGAACGGCCCGATCTGGTGGTGAACGTGGTTGATGCCGTGAATCTTGAACGCAACCTCTACATGACGGCCCAATTGCTCGAAACTGGCGTGCCGTTGTTGGTGGCGGTGAATATGATCGACATCGCCAAAAGTCGCGGCATCACCATTCATACTGCGGCGCTGGCCGCCGGGTTGGGGGTGCCGGTGGTGGCGCTGGCGGCTGGTCGCGGCGAGGGTTTGCCGGCGCTAAAGGCGGCGATAGCTGAGCGGTTGGCTGCTCTGCCCAAGCACGAGCTGGCGCGTGAGGTGGCGGTATGACGACGATGGCTGGGTTGGCGCCGCAGATTCCTTTTTCCTACCCTGCGCCGGTTGAGCGCGAGATCGCGCAGTTGGCGGCGCTCTTCGCCCAAACACCAGCGTTGGCTGTCTATCCGTCGCGTTGGCTGGCGATTCAGGTGCTGGAAGGTGATGAAACGCTGCTGGCCGAGATCGAGGCCCACGGCGGTAGCGCTGTGGTCGCGGCGCTGAACGATAGCCTTGAGCGGCTGCGCGCGGTCTATGGCGATGAGCTCGATATTGTGATGGTTGACCAGCGTTACCGTTTCGTCCACGAGGTGGCCACGCGCGCCGTGACTCGCCCGGCGACCCCGCCCGCCACACTCTCTGACCGGATCGACCGCATCGTAACGCATCGCTGGTTCGGCATTCCTGTGTTTCTGGCCGTCATGTGGGTGGTCTTCAAACTAACCACCGATGTTGCAGCGCCGTTTGTCGATTGGCTCGATAGCGTGGTCAGCGGCCCGCTCAGCCGCTGGGTGGTTGCGTTGTTGGGCATGATTGGCGCCGGCGGCAGCTGGTTCGAGTCGCTGCTGATCGATGGCGTGGTTGCCGGGGTAGGTGGGGTGCTGGCCTTTGTGCCGGTGCTGTTTAGCCTCTACTTCGCGCTGGCGCTGCTGGAAGATTCGGGGTACATGGCCCGCGCCGCCTTCGTGATGGATCGGGTCATGCGGCTGTTTGGCCTCCACGGCAAGAGCTTTTTGCCGATGATCGTCGGTTTTGGCTGTTCGGTGCCGGCGATCTACGCCACTCGCACGCTCGATAGCCGCCGCGATCGCATTCTCACCGGTCTGCTGGTGCCGTTTATGAGTTGCAGCGCGCGCCTGCCGGTCTATGTGCTCATTGCGATGATCTTCTTCCCCGCCTACGCCGGGCAGGTGATCTTCGGGTTGTACCTCACCGGCATTGTGGTGGCGGTAGGGGTGGGGGCACTGGCACGCCGCATCCTGTTTGCGCGCCAGCCGCCAACTCCGTTCGTGCTCGAACTGCCGCCGTATCGCGTGCCCTCCTTGCGCCAGATCTGGCGGCAGATGTGGGAGCGCACCGCGGCGTTTGTGCGCAAGGCGGGTACGTTGATCTTGGCGATGAGTGTCGGGGTCTGGCTGTTGCTGGCGATCCCGGCGCGCGGCGATGGCCAATTTGCCGCGACGCCGGTCGATCAGAGCGCCTTTGCCGCGCTGGCTCACGCAGTGGCGCCGGTGTTTGCGCCGCTTGGTTTTAGTAATTGGGAAAGCAGCGGCGCGCTGGTGACCGGCCTGATCGCGAAAGAGGTGGTGGTCGGCACGCTGACGCAGGTGTATGTGGGAGAGGATGCGGTCGCTGAGCCGCCAGCATCGCCGTCGTTGGGTGAAGATGCGGCGGCGATTGTCACCGGTTTTGGCGCGGCGATTGGCGATGCGCTGCGCGCGTTACCGGGGATCATCGGGATCGACCTCAGCGCGGCGGAAGCTGAGCCGGTGGCTGACGAGTTGGCGACGGCGATCCAAGCCGGTCTCGCTGCGAGCAGCAATGGCCATGCGACAGCGGCGGCGCTCGCCTTGCTCGTCTTTGTCTTGCTCTATACGCCGTGCGTGGCGACGCTGGCCGCCAGCCGGCACGAGTTTGGCCTGCGCTGGATGCTGACCAGTTTGCTGGGCCAGTTTGCGATTGCGTGGCTGGCGGCGTTGATCGTGTTCCAAGGCGGGCGCTTGATTGGCATGTAAACCGCTCGTTGCGCGAGCGACTAGGGTGAGGCGTCAATGCTCTATCAAATCCTCGAAATCCTCGAACAAGCCGAACAACCGTTGTCGCTGGCCGAACTGAGCCAGCGTTTGCAGATTGAACCGAGCGCGCTTGAGGGGATGATCGCGTTTTGGGTGCGCAAAGGCCGGTTGCGCGATACGGCGGTGCTGAGTTGCGGCGGGGGCGGGGCCGGCTGCACGTGCCACGATTATCCGCAGGGGTGCCCGTTTCGCAGCGCCGGCCCGCGGATAATCACGTTGATCGACTAAACCCCTCGCCGATCACCTCGTCAACTTCGCCGACAATCACGAAGGCGGCGGGGTCAACCGTGCTAATGATATTCTTGAGCGCGCCAATTTCGGTGCGGGCCACCACGCAGAGCAACACGGCCCGCGTCATGCCGGTGTAGCCGCCAATGCCTTCGAGTTGGGTAAGGCCGCGACCGAGCCGGTGGAGCACGGCTTGCCGGATCGGTTCTGGGGTAGCGGTGATAATCAGCGCCTGCCGCGCTCCTTTGCCGGCAGCCAGCACGGTGTCAATCGCCCGGCTAGAGGTAAACGCCACCAACAGCGCGTACAGAATCTTTTCGGGGCCGTAGCTAAACAGAGCAGCAGTAAAGACCATCGTGTCGAAGCCTAACAAGCTGCGCCCCGGCTGAATGCCAAAACGCCGCTCGATCAGGCGGGCGAGAATATCGCTCCCGCCGGTGGTGCCGCGCGCGCGCAAGACCAACCCAATCCCCAACCCGTCAATCAGACCGCCGTAGAGGCTGTACAGCAGCGGATCGTTGGTGATCGGGCGGGCAAAGGGAGCGAGGCCATCGATCGCCAGTGACATCACCACCACCGTGTAAAACGTGCGTACGCCGAAGACTGCCCCGCCGAGGTAGCGCCATCCGGCAATCAGCAACGGCACGTTCAGGATCAGTACCACCGCGCCAACCGGCGTGCCGAGAAAGGTGTTCAGCAACTGGGCCACGCCGGTAATGCCGCCGCTCACCACCTGATTCGGCACCAGAAAGAAGCGCACGGCAGTGGCGCTCAGCAGCGCGCCAATCGTGAGCAAAGCGTAGTCGTACAATGTGCTGGCAATCCGCCGCCAGCGCGATGAAGCGGTCATGTCACACCTTTATGCACGCAAAGACGCAAAGGGGTGAAAGCGGGTAAAAGCACGCTTTTACGCACTAACAACCCTTTGCGCCTTTGCGTTAGTTTTTCCTGTCAGCGCTACAACCTAGCCGCGCGGCGCAACTCCTCCACGCGGTTGGTGCGCTCCCATGGCAGATCGATGTCGGTGCGGCCAAAGTGCCCGCCGGCTGCCGTCTTACGATAGATCGGGCGGCGCAGGTCGAGATCGCGGATAATCGCGCCGGGTCGCAGGTCGAACACCTCGTTGACCGCCTTCAGAATCACCTCATCGGCGACCGTGCCGGTGCCAAAGGTCTCGACGCTGAGCGAGAGCGGGCGGGCAACGCCGATGGCGTAGCTCACTTGCAGCTCGACGCGGCGGGCAAGGCCGGCGGCGACAATGTTCTTGGCCACCCAGCGGCAGGCGTAGGCGGCGCTGCGATCGACCTTCGAGGGGTCTTTGCCGCTGAAGGCGCCACCGCCGTGGCGGGCAACGCCGCCGTAGGTGTCAACGATAATCTTGCGCCCGGTCAAGCCGCTATCACCCATCGGGCCGCCAATCACGAAGCGTCCGGTCGGGTTGATGAAGATCTTGGTCTGCGTGTCGAGCCACGCTTCCGGCACCTCAGTCTTGATCACGTGCTCGATCAGATCGGCCCGGATTTGCTCTTGGGTGATGTCAGGCGCGTGCTGGCTGCTGATCAGCACCGTATCGACCCGCACCGGCTTGCCGAAGCTGTACTCGACCGTCACCTGCGACTTGGCATCGGGGCGCAGGTAGGGCAAGGTGCCATCTTTGCGCACCCGTTCGAGCCGGCGGATCAAGCGGTGGGCAAGCGCAATGCTGGCCGGCATCAGCTCAGGCGTCTCATCGCAGGCGAAGCCGAACATCATACCCTGATCGCCGGCGCCAACCGCCTCGACATCATCTTGCATCGCGCCAGTCTTGGCTTCGAGCGCCTTGTCAACCCCCATAGCGATGTCGGGCGATTGGCCGTGGATAGCGACCATTACGCCGCAGGTGTCGGCGTCGAAGCCGTATTCGCCACTGGTATAGCCGATCTCTTTCACCGTGCGGCGGACGATCTCTTCGATCGGGATGTAGCCGCGCTCGTAGGTCACTTCACCCAACACGACGATCAACCCGGTGGTGGTGGCGGTCTCAACCGCGACCCGCGCTTTCGGATCGTGGCTGAGGAAGGCGTCGAGGATAGCGTCGCTAATCTGGTCGCACATCTTGTCGGGGTGCCCCTCGCTCACGCTTTCGCTGGTGAAGTAGAAGCGCGGGGAGTTCATGAAGGTGTTCGCCATAGTCAACCTCTTGCTGTGTGGTGGTTCGACCTGTTTTCTATCGGACGGGGGCGCGGCCCACCGGGGCCGCGCATCCGCGACGATTTACGTGCCCTCTTGCCACGAATTGAGGTAGGCCTCTTGTTCGGGGGTGAGGGTGTCGATCGAGATACCCATCGCCGCTAACTTCAACGCTGCGATCTCGCGATCGAGTTCTTTGGGCAACGCATGCACGCCAACTGGCAACTTGCCTTGGTTGCGCAACAAGAACTCGCTTGCCAACGCCTGATTGGCGAAGCTCATATCCATCACTGCGCTGGGGTGGCCTTCGGCGCTGGCCAAATTGATCAAGCGGCCTTCGCCGAGCAGGTTGATCGCCCGCCCGTCGCGCAGAATGTACTGATCAACGAAGGCGCGGGGTTGGCGCTTCTCGACGCTGAGCGCTTCGAGGGCCGGGATATTGATCTCGACGTTGAAGTGACCGCTATTGGCGATCACGCAGCCGTCTTTCATCACCGCGAAGGCATTGCTGTCGATTACATGCTTGTTGCCGGTGGCGGTGACGATAAAGTCGGCTTGCGGTGCGGCCTGCTCCATCGGCATGACCCGGAAGCCGTCCATCACCGCTTCGAGCGCCTTGACTGGATCGATCTCGGTGACGATCACATTTGCGCCCAAGCCGCGCGCGCGCTCGGCAATGCCGCGCGAGCACCAGCCATAGCCGGCGACAACGAAGGTCTTGCCGGCCAGCAGGATGTTGGTAGCGCGGATGATGCCGTCGAGCGTGCTCTGGCCGGTGCCGTAGCGGTTGTCGAACATGTGCTTGGTGTCGCTGTCGTTGACCGCGATCACCGGGAAGGGCAACACGCCTTGCTTGGCCATCGCCTTGAGCCGGATGACGCCAGTAGTCGTCTCTTCGGTGCTGCCGACCATGTGCGGGATGAGGTCAGGCCGATCCTTCAGCACGCCAGTCACCAAATCGGCGCCGTCGTCCATCGTCAGTTGCGGATTGTGATCCAGCGCCGCCCGGATATGGCTGTAGTAGACGTCGTTGCTCTCACCCTTAATCGCGAAGACCGGGATCTCTTCGTAGGCAACCAGCGCCGCCGCCACATCATCTTGGGTACTCAGCGGGTTAGAGGCGACCAGCACCACATCGGCGCCACCGGCGGCCAGCGTGCGCATCAGGTTGGCAGTCTCGGTGGTGACGTGCAGACAGGCGCTAATGCGCAGGCCGGCCAATGGCCGCTCGCGGGCAAAGCGCTCGCGGATCAAGCGCAGCACCGGCATCTCTTTCTCGGCCCACTCGATCCGCTTGCGGCCCTGCTCGGCAAGACTGATGTCTTTAATGTCGTAGCTTGCGGTCATACCGTTTCGTTACTCCTTTACTCATGCCTAACCAGCGTGCGTGCCGGCCACTCCGGCGCTAACGCTGGTTCGAGAATAACCGAATGAGTTGCAGTGTTGGCACTGGCAAACAGCGCCTCCATCGCAGCGAGATTGTCGAGCGATTCGGTGAGCGGCATCGCGCCGATGGCGGGAATGGGTTCACCGGCGGCGGCGAGCCGCGCAAAGCCTTCCGCCTCTAACTGAAAGTGATCAGCTGGCGGAATGGTGATCGTTTCAACCGTGACGTGGCGACCGCCGCGAGCCACGGCGATCGTCGTCGCCTGTTCGGGGGTCGGGTTAAACGGAAGCTCAAGATGGATCCAGCCAGCGTCGCCGATAATCTCAACCCGCTGGTTCCATGCGCTGCGGAAGCTGCACGTGATCGTCGCAAACCGATCGGCAGCGAAGCGCAGCAAGCCGCTGAGGCTCAGATCGATCGGTTCACCGGCGCTAAACGCGCTTGCCATTTGGGGGCGAGAGCCAAAGGCCATGCGAGCATAGCTCAGCGGATAGCAGCCAATATCGTAGAGCGCACCGCCGCCTAAGGCGGGGTCAAGGCGAATATTCGCCGCATCATCAAGCCAGAAGGCGAAGCTGCCGCGCACCTGTTGCACCTCACCGATCACGCCGTCGGCCAATAAGCGTTGGACGGTGATCGTCTGCGGATGGAAGCGATACATAAATGCCTCCATCAGCAGCCGCCGGTTGGCTTGGGCCGCAGCTACCATCGCCAACCCATCGGCCAGCGTGGTCGCCATTGGCTTTTCGCAGAGCACGTGCTTGCCGGCTTGCAAGGACGCAATTGACCATTCAGCATGCAAAGCATTGGGCAGCGCGATATAGACCGCCTCGACCTCCGGATCGGCTAACAGCGCGGTGTAATCGCTGTAGGCGCGCGGAATGCCGAAATCGGCGGCGAACATCACTGCACGGGCAGGGTCACGTGCCGCGATCGCGACGGTCTGTTCGGTCGGCGAAGCGGCCAACGCGCCGGCAAATCGGCGGGCAATCCGACCAGCGCTGAGAATGCCCCACTTCATGCCGCCTCCCGCAGCGAGAAGACGTCGAGCGGCAGATCGTGACCGAACGCGGTGCGATACCGCTCGGCAAACTGGGCTAGCGTAAAGCGATGCTCTTGGCAGCCGCGCTCTTCAATTGCGTAGGCCGCGCAGAGCGCCGCGATCCGTCCGGTCACTTCCAGCGGCAGACCGCGCGCCAGTCCAAACGCAATTCCAGACAGATAGGCATCACCGGCGCCGGTCGGGTCGCGCACCTCGGTGACTGGGGCGATCGGGATTTTGGCGGCGAGTTGGCCATCAACATAGATCTGCGAACCTTCGACGCCGCGTGTCACCACCGTAATCGGCGCGCGTGCGATCAGCTCGTCTTCGCTGATGCCGAGACACTTCGCCATCATCCCAAACTCGTAGTCGTTGCTGATCAACACCCGCGCCCCTTGCAAGCCAACCGCCAGCAGGTCAGGGTCAAGCCGCGGCGTCTGCTTGCCCGGATCGAAGATATAGGGCACCCCCATCTGCTGGCATTCGAGGGCGAACCGGCGCATCGCGTCGGGGTTGGTCGGCAAAATCAACACCAGATCGTCTGCCGTCAAGCCGCGATTGAGGAGGGAATTGTGGTGATCGTGTCCCATCGCGCCAGCGTAGAACGCGACAATCTGGTTATTGGCCTGATCGGTATTGATAAAGCAAGAGGAGGTAAACTCGTGCTCGATGATCGCAATCCCGCTGGTGTCCACTCCCTGCTCTTCGAGCCACTCGCGATAGGCGCCGAAATCGTGGCCGGCGGCGCCAACGATCAGCGGCCGTTCGCCGAGCAGTGCCAGATTGTAGGCAATATTCCCGGCGACGCCGCCGCGCAGCTTGCGCATCGAATCGACCAGAAAGCTGACCGAAATAACATGCGCTTTGTCGCTCAGCATAAAATCTTTGAAATAGCCGGGAAAATCCATGATGTAATCGAAGGCTAGTGAACCGGTAACTACGATCTTCACGGTACGTACTCCTCTGCATACCCCGCGACCAGCGGGAGACCGATGTTACATCTCAGTAAAACCAACCGCTTGTTGGATTAACTGCGCCGTCTCAGCGCAGAGCTGCAACGCTTGTTCGGCTTGAGCCGGGTTGAGGTAGGCTAAACTACCGGTAAATGAGAGAAACGATTGGCGTTGCACTACTGCCGCATCAACGCCGGTGGTTGCAGCGATCTGCCGCATCGCCTGCAACGTCTGATCACGCAGTTCGGCACTCTGCGCGTTGGCGAGCAGGCGCGCTTCCGCCGGTACTACTCCCCACGCCACCCATCCGCCATCGGCCAGAAATTCGGCGAGCGGCGTTGCGGCGGCCAGCAGCGGTTGCAGATGGTCAACCAGATGGCAGCCGACCACATCGACCGGCAGGTGCAACACCTCTTCCCACTGCACCCGACCGCTCAGAAAGAGACCACGACGGCTCGGCAGATTAACCAGTAACCGGTTGAGCAGATCGAGGCCATCCTCCCACGTGAGCGGGCAGAGCGGCGTTGACAGCGCATCGAGGAACGGCTCATCGATCATGACCAGCCGGCGAATGGCGTACCCCTGCACCTGTTCGTGCTGCCATGCCACGCGCAGGCTGCACAAATAGAGCAAGAGCTCGCGCCATTCCGGCTCGTAGGCCAGTGGCCGGTCGTGATCATCGGTCAGCGCCAAGCTGAGGCTCACCGGGCCGATCGTCTCGTATTTGAACAACAGTGGTTGCCGTTCTTCGGTATTGAGCCGGCGCAGCAATTCTTCCAGCACCGTGACTGCCGGGCCGCTCAGCGCGGCAAACTGGGCATCGCTGCGGAGGTAGGCGAGACCAACTTGGGCCGCATCGCGTTCCAGCGTTTCGTGCTCAACCTCTAGCCGGTCGCGTTCAATATCGATCTGTACGCCGGGCAATCCCTGCGCCGCCAGCGCAAATGGCGTATCGGCCAGTGTGCGCGGCGACGGCAACGGCCATGCCGGCGTCTGCGGCAGATACTGGCAGATCAACTGGGCAACCGTTGCTGGGTTGGCATGCGGCAACCCACCGCGCAGCAGAGGCCGGCAAGCTGGTTGAAACGCGCCAAAGCCGCTCATGGCTCGCTCGCAAGTTGACGTAAAGCGTCAAGGAAGGGTGGGCGCACCACGCCACGCTCGGTAATAATGGCTGTCACCAATTCGTGCGGCGTCACATCAAAGGCTGGGTGCGCGGCATTGACACCGTGCGGCGCAATCGCGATCCCGGCAATATGCGTCACCTCAGCCGGATCACGCTCTTCAATCGGGATCTCGGCGCCGCTAGCAGTGGCGAGGTCGATGGTGGAGTAAGGAGCGGCGACGTAGAAGGGGATGTTGTGATAGCGAGCAAGTACGGCCAAGCCGTAGGTGCCGATCTTGTTGGCGACATCGCCGTTAGCGGCGATGCGGTCAGCGCCGACGATGATGCAGTCAACGAGGCCGCGCTGCATCATAAATGCGGCCATATTGTCGGTTATCAGGGTCTGGGGAATCCCGGCTTGCAGCAGTTCCCACGCGGTCAAGCGCGCTCCCTGTAAGAAGGGGCGTGTCTCATCAACAAAGACGTGGATCGGGCGGCCTTGGGCGAAGGCGGTGCGGATCGGGGCCAACGCAGTGCCGTAGCCGGCGGTGGCCAACCCGCCGGCGTTGCAGTGGGTGAGCACGTGGCCGCGGGGCGGGATCAGCGGCGCGCCGTGGTCGCCGATGGCGTGGCACATGGCCAAATCCTCGGCATAGATCGCCTCGGCCTCGGCCAAAAGCGCTGCCTTGATCGCGTCGACGCCTTCGGCGGCAACCGCCTCGGCCCGGCGCAGCATGCGCGCGGTGGCCCATGCCAGATTCACTGCGGTAGGGCGCTGGGAGTCGAGGGTTGCCTTCGCCCGCTGGAGATCGGCGAGCAATGCTTCGGGGGAAGCAGCACTGCTCTGGCGGGCGGCCAATGCCATCCCGTAGGCGGCGGTGCAGCCGATCGCCGGCGCGCCGCGCACTTGCATACTCCGGATCGCGTGAGCAACGTGGGCCAACTCGGTGCAATGCACCACTTCAAACGTGTGCGGCAGCTTGCGCTGGTCGATCAGGCGAACCGATTCCTCTTCCCACCAGACAGTGCGGAGTTCCATAGGCGTTGCAATAAGATGGAGCCACTCGCGCGGCGAGAGGCTCCGATAATCACGTCGTTCCTCTCATCTTCCGGCCAATGTTGTCCATTGCCGCTGGATTTGGCACCTTCCCTGACGGGGGTTGCCGGGCGTCATCGGGCCAGTCCCTCAGCCCATCTCGATGAGCATCTGAAGTTTGCCGGCGCGCCGTGGCGCTGCACGCAAACGTTGTGTGCGATTATAACACGGGTATGCGCAAGCGGCAAACAGCTCGATCGCTGGTTCTACACAAAGTGGGCAAACACCTGATTGCCCAGCATCCGGCCACGGTTGGTCAACCGCACCCGTTCGTGATCGATGGTGATCAACCCCTGCGCGCTGAGTTCGGTCAGGGTGGCGCCATAAACCGCGGTTAACGGCTGGCCGGTGCGGGCGGCGAAATGGGCGAAACTGACGCCGATGTCGAGCCGCAACCCCATAAACATCGTTTCGGCGGCCAGATCGGCGCCGGTGAGCGGCGTGGTCTCGGCGATCGGGCGCTGGCCGGCCTGCACTGCGGCGATGTAGCTGTCGATTGGGCATAGGTTGGCGTACCGCTGCGGGAAGACGTGGCCATGGGCGCCGGCCCCGGCGGCAAGATAATCGCTGTTGAGCCAGTAGGCCAGATTGTGCTGGCAAGCCAGCGTGGGCGGCGCGCCGGGCCGGTCGGCGGGATGCGGGCGCACCCAGTTGGAAATCTCGTAGTGGCGGTAGCCAGCTTGGCCGAGCAGATCCATCGCCAGCTCGTACATCGCGCCGGTCAGATCGTCATCGGGCACGCGCAGGCGTCCCGCCGTCACCTGCGTGTAGAGTGGCGTGCTCTCTTCCAGAATCAGCGCGTAGAGCGCGAAGTGATCGACGTCCCACCTGATCACCTCTTGTAAAGTGACGCGCCATTCGGCCAAGTCTTGCCCCGGCAAGCCGAAGATGAAATCGAGGTTAATCGACTCAAATCCCACGCTGCGAGCATCTTCGTAGCTGGCCCGCGCTTCGGCGGCGGTATGAATCCGGCCAAGCATACGCAAGGTCGGGTCGTGCAGGCTCTGCACCCCCATACTCAGCCGGTTGACGCCAAGCGCGCGCAGATCGCGCAGGTAGTCGCGTCCCAACACCGTGCCGGGGTTGGCTTCAAGCGAGATTTCGGCCTGCGCTAAAGGCACGATCGCCGCTGCTGCCTGCAAGATGCGCTCGATCTGGGCCGGGGTGAGCATACTCGGCGTGCCGCCGCCAAAGAAGATGCTCGGTCGCAACGCCGCTGCTTCAGGCGATGACGGCAACGGCGGGAGCTGCTCGCGCAGCATGGCCAGTTCGGCGCAGAGCGCATCAACATACGCCGCGATCCGGTGCTCCATGTTGGCGTAGGTGTTGAAATCGCAGTACGAACAGCGGCGATGGCAGAATGGAATATGGAGGTAGAGATGGCGCATAGCAGCGTTACCCGATCAAAATCTGCTCTTCAGGGTAGGCAACCGCTTGCGGCGCGGCATTGGGTCGTGCGATCGCAGTGATGATCGTCAATGCGCCTAATCTGCCCCAAAACATCACTGCAATAATTACGAGTTGGCCAAAAGTATTGAGTTCACTGGTGAATCCCAGTGTCAAACCGCATGTGGCAAACGCTGATACCACTTCAAACACTGCCCGGTCGAGCGTGGTGTCGTGGGTGGTGACAATCAGCCACGACGCAAACAGCACCACGAAGAGCGAAATGGTTAACACAGCGGCGGCGCGCCGCACCATGCCGGTGGCGAGGCTGCGCCCGCCGAATTGGGCGGTCGGCAAGTTGCGCGCGTAACTCCAGAGCGAAATCGAGAGCACGGCGAAGGTGCCGGTTGTGATGCCGCCACCCATCGAGGCCGGCGCACAGCCGATGAACATTAACGCGATGAGCAGCAGTTGGCTGCCCGCGGTTAATTCCTCAAAGTTGGCGATGCCCGAAAAGCCGGCGGTACGGGCCGAGATAGATTGAAACGTGACGACGATAATCTGGCGATCGAGCGGTTGCCCGTGTAACGCGCCATCAGCATCGACCCCCTCGCTCAGCCAAAGCCCGACTGCGCCGCCACTCACAAGCAGCGTCACGACGATAAGCGTAATGCGCGTATGCAGCGATAGCTTGTGTTCGCGGGCATACGAGATCAGATCGGCGATTACCGGGATGCCCAACCCGCCGAGAAAAATGAGTGTTCCCATGACGAACAGCGTGACACTGTCGCGCGGAATCCCATTCTCGAAGCCGGGAGTGCCGGTAAAGAGATCAAACCCGGCGTTGCAAAACGCTGAGACGGCGTGAAACATCGCGTAGAAGAGCGCTTGCCCCTCACTCAGCCGCGGATCAGAGCGCCAATGGATGTAGAGCAGCGCCGCGCCAATCGTTTCGATTGCGATCACGGTGATCAACACCCGCCGTGTCAGCATCACAATCGCCTCTGGCGAGAGCAGGCCGAGCGAGTCACTGAGAGCAATCCGATCGGTGAAGCTAATCCGCCGTCCCAACAACCGGAAGATAATCACGGCGACGACCATAAAGCCGACACCGCCGATCTGAATCAAGAGCATGAGCAGGATTTGGCCCACTAATGAAAGGTCTTGCACTGGCGCGATCACCGACAAACCGGTGACGCTCAAGGCTGAGGTCGCGGTGAACAGCGCCTCCATGAAGGTTAATGGTCGCGTGCTGCTGATCGGCAGCAAGAGCAGACCGGTGCCAATCACAACCAAGAGCGCTAATCCACCCACAATCCGGATTGGCGGCGGGATGGGCTTGCGTCGCAAGCGAGCTAAACTGCTGCCGCTAACAAGGGTCGTCATGATGATAGATCGCAGAAGGTGCTGATACTGGCGTCAGCGCCGATGATCAGAATCCGGTCATCGCGGCTAAACACATAATCGGGCGGCGGTGTGACGATCATCTTGCCGTTATGATTGACGGCGAGGACGTTGATGCCGTAGCGCCGGCGCAAGCCGCTTTGCATGAGGGTCTGCCCAACCAGCGGCGCCGGCACTTTGACTTCAGCCACACTGAAACCGTGGCCAAGGTTAAGATGCTCGATCACGTGCGGTTCCGAGAGTTGCCATGCCAGCCGGGCGCCGGCTTCGTGTTCAGGCAACACCACCATATCGGCGCCGACGCGGGTTAAGATGTATTGCTGCCGCTCGTTGAGCGCCTTGCACACCACCCGCTTGACACCGAGTTGCTTGAGCGCAACGGTGGTCATCAAGTTGGCTTCAAATTGCGATCCGATTGCCACCACCACCGTGTCGAATGACAAGATGTCAACTGCCCGCAGCGCATCTTCGTTGGTTGAATCCAGCGCGACCACTTGGGTCATGCGGTCAGCTAATTGCTGGACAATATTCGGATCGCGATCAATTCCTAACACCGTGTGGCCGCGTTCAAGTAGGTTTAGCGCGACGCTGCGCCCAAAGCGACCAAGGCCGATCACGGCGAATTCGAGCCGGCTTGGCTTGCGCGCCATGCGACTCTCCCTCCTTCAATGGCGTCGTTATTCATATCGCTGGTGTCATTGTACCGCATGGGGCGCATGGCTGTGCGGGGGGCGGGGCCGCACCGCCGTGCGGCTGAACAATACGTGGGGAAACACCGTCAGGGGGAGCCGCACCGCCGTGCGGCTCTACAAGTCGCGGGCCAATGCCCGGCCCTGTTCGGTCAGGCATAACACGTCGCCTTGCCGCCGCACTAATCCACTCTGCTCGGCCCGGCGGACGATCGCGCTGGCGAAGGCCGGCGGCCAGCGCAGTTCTTCGATCAAGTGGCGGGGGTGGCACTCGATCACCGCATCGCCAGTGCCCTCGTGGTTGAGCAGGTGCAGAGTTAACATCTGCACGGCAAACTGCTCGCGGCGGCTGCGGTGCTGCAACGCCTGCGCAACGATGCCGCGCTGCGGCGCGAAGAGCCATGCCGCACCGAAGCCAATGCCGGCCATTGTCGCCATGGCGCCGGCAATCGAGACATCGAGCCAGCGCGTGACCCAATACCCGCTGAGCGCAGCGGCGACCCCGATCGCGACGCTGAGACCGATCATGCGCGGCAGCCGGTCGGTGAGCAGGTAGGCCGTCGCCGGCGGCGCGACCATCAACGCGATCACCAAGATCGAACCAACCGCGTCAAAGGCAGTGACGGCGGTCAGCGAGACACTCGTCATCAGGCCATAGTGGATGATGGCGGGGCTGAAGTCGAGGGTGGCGGCCAAGGCCGGATCAAATGTCGCTAATTTCAACTCTTTGTAGAAGAGGGCAAGCAAGATCGCATTCAAGATCAACGCGCCGCTGCCGAAGAACAACGCGCGCGGCAGATCGATCCCCAACAGCGTGATCCGGTCAAACGGCGCAAAGGCCAATTCCCCCAGTAACACGCTATCGGTGTCGAGGTGGATGTTGCCGGTGTAACGCGAGATGAGCAACACCGCGATACTGAACAGTGCCGGAAAGACCAACCCGATCGCGGCGTCTTCGCGCACCAGCCGGCTGCCGCTGACCATTTCGACTAGCCAGACCGTGATTACGCCCATTGCTGCCGCACCCACAAACAACAGCGGCGAGGCGAGACTGTTGCTGATCAGGTAGGCCAGCACAATCCCCAGCAAGACCGTATGGCTGATCGCGTCGCTCAGCATGGCCATGCGGCGCAACACGAGGAACACTCCCGGCAAGGCGCAGGCGGCGGCGATGATCACGGCAATCAGTTGCACTTCGAGTTGTGGCGTCAGCATGGCCTCCACCTCATCTCTCGCCATTCCCGATCTGCCATTGCCGTATCAGCCGCCACCGTCGCCAGAGCAAGCCGCGTTCAGGGGCGATCAGCAGCGAGACGGCAGTCAAGGCGCTCATCGCCAGCACAATCATCGGCCCGGTAGCGAGCCGCTCGCCTTGCGCACTGATCCACGCTCCGATCAACGCCGCCAGCGCGCCAAAGCCGGCAGCCAGCAACACCATCATCTCAAGCCGGTTCGTCCACTGGCGGGCAGCCACCGCCGGCGCAATCAGCATCGCGCTCATCAACACCACTCCAACCGTCTGTAACCCGATCACGATGGCCGCGACGATCGCACCGGTCAGCAATACCTCAAACCGGCGCACCGGCAGGCCAAGGCTGCGGGCAAAATCGGGGTCGAAGCTGATCAGTTTCACCTGCGGCCAAAAGATCGCGATCAACGCTAGCGCCGGCCCGCCAATCGCCAGCATAGCCCACAGATCGCGTTCGACTAAGGCCGCCGCTTGCCCAAACAGAAAACTCTTGAGGCCAGCTTGGGCGGCGGTGGGTTGGCGCTGGACATACGAGAGCAGCACCAAGCCAAAGCCAAAAAAGACGGCGAGGATCAGGGCCAGCGCCGCGTCATCCTTGATCCGGCTGGTGCGCACGATCGCCAACAACCAGAGCGCAGCGGCCAGCGCCGCAATGGCGGCGCCGAGCAGCAGCGTAAACGGGTCACGCTGGCCGGTCACCAAAAACGCGATCGCAATGCCGGGCAAGGCCGCGTGCGACATTGCATCGCCGAGCAATGCTTGCCGGCGCAGCACCGCAAAGCAGCCAAGCAAGCCGCTGATCGCGCCGAGCAGCATTGAGCCGAGGGTAACGTTGCGCAGCGTATAGTCGGTGAAGAGTTCCATAGGCTCGCATCAATCTCCCGGCGCTGGCGTGGGTGTAATAACAGCGCCAGCCGAACCGTTCGCACTCAGCAGCGCCACCCGGCCACCGTAGGTTGCGCGTAAATTGGCTTCAGTAAACACCTCGCGCACCGGGCCGGCGGCAATCCGGCGCACATTGATCAGCGCTACCTGATCGAAATACTCCGGCACGGTTTGCAAGTCGTGATGCACCACCACCACCGTCTTGCCGGCGGCGCGCAGCCTGCGCAAGACGTAGATGATCGCCCGCTCGGTGACGGCGTCCACCCCTTGGAACGGCTCATCCATAAAATAGACCTCGGCGTCTTGGGCCAAGGCGCGGGCCAAGAAGACCCGTTGCTGCTGGCCGCCGGAGAGCTGGCCGATCTGGCGGTAGGCGAAATCGGCCATCTGCACCTGTTCGAGCGCAGCCAAGGCCGCTTCGCGCTCGGCCCGGCCCAGACGGCGCAACCAGCCAAGCTGGCCGTAGCGTCCCATCATCACCACATCCAGCACCGTCGTGGGAAAGTCCCAGTCAACGCTGCTGCGTTGCGGCACATAGGCGACAAGGCGGCGTTGTTGCTCGTAGGGCTGGCCGTGAATCCGCACGCTGCCCGCTACCGGCTTGATCAACCCCAAGGTAGCCTTGAGCAGCGTCGTCTTGCCGGCCCCGTTAGGGCCGACAATCGCCATCAACACCCCCTGCGGCACGCGCAAATCAACATCCCAGAGCGCCGGTTTGTCGCCGTAGGCGACGGTCAGGTCTTCTATTTCGACGGCGAACGCCATACGTATTTCCTCCATAAGTGCATCAGTTCAACTACCGCTGGTTGCCATCATCAATCTAAACCGGCAGGCGCCAGCGCAGCGACGATCGTCTGCATATTGTGGCGCATCATACCGAAATACGTCCCGGCTGGCCCATCAGGATCGCCGAGCGAGTCGGAGTAGAGTTCACCGCCAACCCGCACCTCATGGCCGGCGGCGCGAGCCGCGTTCTGCACCGCCTCGATCGTGCGCGGCGAGACACTGGTCTCGACGAAGATCGCCGGAATACGGTTAGCAACCACCAGTTCGGTCAAGGCGCGAATATCGGCGGCGCTGGCTTCGCTGGCCGTGCTGATGCCCTGCACCGCTTCCACTCGCAAGCCGTAGGCCTGCCCAAAATATTGAAAGGCATCGTGCGCGGTCACAAGGATGCGCCGCTCGGGCGGAATCTGTCCGATCAACGCGCGCAGCTCCGCATCGAGCGTCTGCAACTCAGCCAGATACTGATCGCTGCGCTGCCGGTAGATCGCGCTACCCGCCGGGTCAACCGCGATCAACGCATCGCGCACCGCTTCCACCGCGTAGCGCCAGCGTTGCGGATCGTGCCACACGTGCGGATCGTACACCTTATCGCCTTCTGCCCAGCGCAACCGCAGCGCCTCCGGCACCGCTTCCGCCACAGCAATCGCGGGTATCCGCCCGCTGCGATTAATCGCCGTAAATACCCGGCTCAGACCGGCTTCGAGGTGCAGGCCGTTGTAGAGAATCAGCCGGGCCTCTTGCAGGGCGAACAAGTCGCTCTCGGTCGCGACATAGGTGTGCGGATCGATGCCGGGGCCGAGCATCGTGCGCAACGCCACCCGCTCGCCGGCCAACGCCTGCACAATATCGCCAATCGGGCCGATGGTCGCGACCACCCGGATCCTCCCGTCGGCTGCCGGCGCGGCGCAGCCGCTCAGGATCACAAGTAAGACCAAAATGAAGCCGAGCCGAAGACGCATATCAATCCCTGCAAAAATATTTTTTAGCCATACCTAAAATAGCAGAGAAACCACCCCCTGTCAAGAGGCGCTAGCTGATGATATGGAGTGCGGCGGTTGGTTTTTTTACCGCAGAGGACGCCAAGGGCGCAGAGGGATTGCGGTTCCCCTCACCCGCTTTCTGGCTGTCATTGCGAGAGAGTGGCGGCACCCAGCCGTGCTGGGTGCGCCCGACCGAAGCAATCTCCCGCGACAGCGGCACGAGCCGGCTCTGGGAAGGCAGGACGGCGAACCCAGCGCTGAAGGGTCGCGCTAAGAGGACGAAGCCTGCGGCGCGGGGATCTTGCCCCCACCCCCGGCCCCTCTCCCGCTGGGGGAGGGGAGGTGCCCTCACCCCCCGGCCCCCTCTCCCACCGCACGATGGGAGAGGGGGATCTGCTGTGTTGTCGTGACATGCACCGTTGAGCGGAACACCGTAACGCCCCTCGCCCACGCCAGTGGGAGAGGGGTTGGGGGTGAGGGTTTGTTTACCGCAGAGGACGCCGAGGATGACGGACTGGGTGTTATTCTCCAAAAACTCTTTGCGCTCTCTGCGCCCTTGGCGGCTTTGCGTTTAAGATCTTTGCGCCCTCTGCGGATCCGGACAGCCGTCCGGCTCTACTGCGCCTTTTCCTGCTTTGCGTCTTGTCGTGCGGTTAGGAGAGCCGCACCGCCGTGAGGCTTTACTGGGGGCGAGCATACATCCCGTACCGTCGCTGCGGCACAAAGCCGCACGCGCAGTAGAGGTTAAAGGCCGGCACGTTGGTCTCTTCCACTTCGATCCGGATATCGTGATAGCCGGCGGCGAGCAGGCGGTGCAGCGTGGTCAGCAAGAGCAACCGGCCATACCCGCGGCCCTGTTGGTCACGGCGCACGCCAACTGTCGTGATCATGATCCCCTGCTCGCTGCGCAGCAGGCGCAGCGCCGCCACCGGTCTCGCGCCGATTTCGCCGATCACAAAGCGATGCACCGGGTTCGCGATGCGGTCGGCGACAAACGCCGCCACCTGCTCGACGGGGTCGCCGAAGGCATCGGCGATGATCGCGGTCAGCGCATCGGCGTCATTGGGTTCGGCGAGGCGGGTGTGCCACGCCGCCGGCACATCAGGCA
>NZ_DAOTWH010000116.1:0-1980 GCF_034435895.1 Chloroflexus sp. | reverse complement strand
CGGTGCTGTCGGTGCTGCTCTCGCTGATTCTAGGCCGCGCAACCTCATTCTCGTCGTGGCTGTTCCAGCAGATTGCGCGCTTTATCGTTGACGAGTCGCGCTATTTGACGGTACGACCGACGGTAGGCGGCACGAGCTTGGGGCTAGTCAATCCGGCGGCGGGCATGACCGCGTGGAACCCGCTCCGTTTTAGCGCGACTATTTACCCGAATCTAGCGTGGAATCCGAACCGGATCGGCAATCGCTGGTTTGGCAACCCGTGGAATGACTGGCAAGCCCGCCAGCGCGTCTCTGGCGCGGCGTCTGTGGCAACGCATGAGCAGAATCTCGCAGTCTGGCCCAGTTGGCCGCCGATCCAAGACTCATATCCGCGTTTTGTCGATTTCTCCTTCCCAGCGGGGATCAACCGCTCGACGGCGCTGTGGATGAACACGGCCTTTAATCTGCCCTACAAGCGGTGCATTATCCTCTGGTGCGGGGCGTATGATGATGTGCAACGCTATAACTCGCGCTTGGCCGATAACGTGGTCTTCGATGTCTTCCCGGCGACGTTCGATGAGTTTGTGCGCATGGATTGGGGCGGCAACATTGCCTTCCCGCCGTTGCCCGACGCTGACTTTGATGGTCTCCGCCGCGAAGTCGATCCCAACGAGAGCACGTGGGATGCCGATGGCGATGGCTTGAGCGACGCCTTTGAGCTCCAGCGCGCTAACGAAGGGAAGCGTTTTAATCCGTGGCTGGCCGATACTGATGGCGATGGCTTGAGCGATCTGGTGGAGGCGCGCTGGGGTGTCGACCCGACCCGCGCTGACACCGATGGCGACGGGCTGAGCGATGCGCAAGAGGTGAACGGCCAGTTGGTGACGGTGAGCGGGCGGCTCTTGCTGATCCGCACTAGTCCGCTGGCGGCTGATTCACGCGGTGATGGCATTTCTGATGCCGCATGGCTCAATCAGGGCGGGTCGGTGGCGGCGCGTTCGCGTCTTGGCGCGTGGCCGCTCACGACGACCTTTGCCGACTCGTTTGGCGGGATGGCCTTCGGCTGCCCGGCGGGAGCTTGTCCTGCCGCTGGGGTGACGGTGGCCGGACGCACTGGCACGAGTTTCGATGGCAATCAGTTTTTGGTCATTAGCGATGAGCGGTTCCATATGGCGGATGAGATGACCTTTGCGGTTTGGATCTATCCTACCGCCGATGCCAACGGCATCTTGATCAACCGCGAAGGCGAGTATGAGGTGGCGCGCTTCCCTGATGGCACCATCCAGTGGGCCTTTGCCAACGCCAATCCCGGCTGGACTTGGATTAACACCGGCGCGGTGGCGCCGCTCAATCAGTGGACGCACGTGGCGGTGACGTATAACCGTGGCGTGGTGACGACCTATCTCAACGGCACGGCGGTGCATACCTACCATGGGGCTGGCGCGATCGGCGATGTTGATTGGTCGCAGAACGAGCTGCGGCTAGGCGATCGCCAGTATATCCCACAACGGTTTGTGGGGGTGATGGCCCATGCCCGCCTGTTCACTCGCGCGCTGCCGGCGGCTGAGGTCAGCGTCCAACCGAATCTGGCGGCGCTGGCGGCGACGGAGCTAGCGAGTACGCCGGCGACGCTGGTCGCGCCGCAAGCACCGCTGGGCGTCTTCCCCGTTGTGAACGATGAGAACCTTGTTGTACGGCCCGGCCAATCGCTGGTCTACACCGTCACTTTACGCTATCTGCCGCCCGATGGCCGCCCGCTGCGCGGCGCGGTCTGGCTGAATACGCCGCTGACCAGCTTCCCGGCCCAGCCGTTCGAGTTGCTGCCGGGGCAGGAACAGAGCTTTGTCACCAACCTGACCATCCCGGCTGGCACACCCGAAGGGCCGTTCGTGCTCGACGCGATCACGCAGTACAGTTTGGGCGGCAACCCGACGGCGCGCTGGGTGCAGCCGGCCTTTGCCGAGCGGGCCGGGGCCGATGTGAGCGCGCTCGCGGTGGCGG
>NZ_DAOTWH010000115.1:0-33750 GCF_034435895.1 Chloroflexus sp. | reverse complement strand
ACGGCTGTCTCGGCGCTGATCCGCTCGGCGCGCTGGCCGCCAGTGGCGCCTTGCCGGCCTCGCTCGACCGTTGCTATGACCTGCTGGCCGAGTGGACGCGGTGGGCAATGGCGCATGCGCCCCGCCTGCGCACGATCGTAGTCAGCACCCACGTCTACCACAACAGCGGTGCCCACACCGCCCAAGAGCTGGCGTGCGCTCTCGCCACTGGCGTGGCCTATCTCCGCGCGTTGCAAGAGCGCGGCCTGAGCGTCAACGAGATCGCCCCGCGCATCCAGTTTACCTGCTCGGTGGGATCGCAATTCTTCCTCGAAGTGGCCCGCCTGCGCGCCGCCCGCATGCTGTGGGCACGGGTAGTGGCCGCCTTCGACGGCGATGAAACCGCCCAGCAGATGCACCTGCACGCGCGCACCTCGGCGTGGACGAAGACGCGCTACGATGTCTATAACAACATGCTGCGCGCCACCGGCGAAGCGATGGCGGCGGTGATGGGTGGGGCGCAGAGCATCCATATCAGCCATTTTGATGAAGCGTGGGGCTTGCCCGACGAGTTCTCGCGCCGGATCGCTCGCAACCTGCATGTGATTTTGCAAGAGGAGTGCAACTTCTTCCGCCTGATCGATCCACCCGGCGGGTCGTGGGCAGTCGAGAAGTTAACCGACGAGATCGCTGCCAAGGCATGGGAGTTGTTCCAAGCGATCGAACGGCAAGGAGGTATGGCGGCGGCCTTGCAAGCCGGTAGGCCGCAAGCGGCCATCGCCGCCACCCGCGCCGAACGCTTTGCCGCAATTGCCCAGCGCCGCGAAGTGATCGTCGGCGTCAATATGTATCCCAATCTCAGCGAGAAGCTGCCGGAGGTGCGCCAGATCGATCACGTCCAGTTGCACGCAGCCCGCGCCGTCGATCTGCGCCATGCCCGCGAAATGCGCTCGGAAGAGGCCGCTAAAGCGGCGCTGGTTGAGCTGTCGTACCAACGCACCATGGCCGCCACGCTGGCCGCCGTGCAGGCCGGCGCAACTATGGGTGAACTGAGCTGCGCGCTGGCTGCCGCCGATAGCGCCGCGCCGCAGGTGGAACTGCTGCCGGCCCACCGCGCCGCCGAGCAGTTCGAGGCCCTACGGGCCACTGCCGACGCCTACACGACCCGCACCGGTCGCCGCCCGGCAGTCTTCCTCGCCAATATGGGGCCGATCAGCCAGCACAAAGCGCGGGCCGATTTCTCCACCGGCTTCTTCGCCGCCGGCGGCTTCGCTGTGATCAGCAACGATGGCTTCGCCACTACCGAAGAAGCTGCTGCGGCTGCGCTCGCTTCCGGCGCTGAAATTGTGACGATCTGCTCAACCGATGAGACCTACCCGGATATTGTGCCGGCCCTGACCCACGCGATCAAGGCGCAACGGCCCGATGTCACGGTCGTGCTGGCCGGCTACCCGACCGATCTAATCGATATGTATCGCGCTGCCGGGGTCGATGAGTTTATCCACCTGCGCGCCAACTGTTACGAAACGCTGGCCCGGCTGCAACGCCTGAAAGGAGTGGCTGAGTGAAGAACCCCGATTTCACCACGCTGTCATACCGCGACGAGCGGCCCGCGCCCGATCTAGCCGCGTGGCAAGCGCGGGCCGAACAAGAGGCCGGCAAACCGCTGAGCGAGCTGGTCTGGCGCACGATGGAACAGATCGAGGTGCGGCCACTCTATACGGCTGTTGATCTGGCCGGCCTTGAGCATCTCGGCTTTACCGCCGGCATTCCACCCTACCTGCGCGGCCCCTATCCGACGATGTACGTCACCCAGCCGTGGACGATCCGCCAGTACGCTGGCTTTTCCACCGCCGAAGCCAGCAATGCTTTCTATCGGCGCAACCTCGCCGCCGGCCAAAAGGGCTTGTCGGTGGCCTTCGATTTGGCTACCCACCGCGGCTACGACTCTGACCACCCGCGGGTGGTGGGTGATGTCGGCAAGGCCGGCGTTGCCATCGACTCGATCCTCGACATGAAGATTCTGTTCGACGGCATCCCACTCGATCAGATGTCGGTCTCGATGACGATGAACGGCGCGGTGATTCCGATCATGGCCTTCTACATCGTCGCCGCCGAAGAACAGGGGGTGCGTCCCGAACAGCTCACCGGCACCATCCAAAACGACATCTTGAAAGAGTACATGGTGCGCAACACCTACATCTACCCGCCTGAGCCGTCAATGCGCATCATTGCCGATATTTTCGCGTACACGGCCCAGCACATGCCCAAGTTCAACAGCATCAGCATTTCCGGCTACCACATGCAAGAGGCCGGCGCCACCGCCGACCTTGAGCTAGGCTATACGCTAGCCGACGGGCTTGAGTATGTACGCGCCGGGTTGAAGGCCGGCTTGACGATTGACGCCTTCGCGCCGCGGCTCTCGTTCTTTTGGGCGATCGGGATGAACTACTTCATGGAGATCGCCAAGATGCGCGCCGCCCGCCTGCTCTGGGCCAAGATTATCAAGCAGTTCAACCCGCAAGACCCCCGCTCGCTGGCGTTGCGCACCCACTGCCAGACTTCAGGCTGGAGCCTCACCGAGCAGGATCCGTTCAACAATGTGGCTCGCACATGCATCGAGGCGATGGCCGCCGCCCTCGGCCATACCCAGTCGTTGCACACCAATTCGCTCGACGAGGCGATCGCGCTGCCGACCGACTTCTCGGCCCGTATTGCCCGCAATACCCAGTTGTACCTGCAAGAAGAGACCGGCATCTGCAAGATCGTCGATCCGTGGGGCGGTTCATACTATCTCGAATGGCTGACCGATGCGCTGGCCCGCCGGGCGTGGGCGCATATCCAAGAGGTCGAAGAGCTGGGTGGCATGGCCAAGGCTATCGAGGCCGGCTTGCCCAAGTTGCGGATCGAAGAGGCCGCTGCCCGCCGGCAAGCCCATATCGATTCGGGCCGCGAGACGATCGTCGGTGTTAACAAGTACCGGCTTGAATACGAAGCACCGATCGAGATTCTGGAAGTTGACAACACTGCCGTGCGCCAAAAGCAGATCGAACGGCTGCAACAGTTGCGCGCCGAGCGCGACGAGGCTAAGACGCAGGCGGCGTTGAATGAGCTGACCCGCGTGGCGGCGACCGGTGAAGGCAACCTGCTGGCGGCAGCAATTGAAGCTGCCCGCGCACGAGCTACCCTCGGCGAGATTTCGATGGCGATGGAAAAGGTCTTTGGCCGCTTCAAAGCCGAAATTCGCTCGGTGGCCGGCATTTACAGCAGCGAGTACAGCGACGCCGAGCAGATTCAGCACGTGCGCGCTATGGCCGATGCCTTCGCTGCCCTCGAAGGTCGCCGGCCCCGGATGCTGGTCGCCAAGATCGGGCAAGACGGCCACGACCGCGGCGCCAAGGTGGTGGCAACGGCCTTTGCCGACCTCGGCTTCGATGTCGATATTGGCTCGCTCTTCCAGACCCCGGAGGAGGTGGCCCGGCAAGCGGTTGAAAACGACGTGCATGTGGTCGGGATTAGCTCGCTGGCCGGCGGCCACAAGACCCTCTTGCCGCAACTGGTGGAAGAGTTGCGCAAACTGGGCCGCGAGGACATCATGGTCGTGATTGGCGGGATTATTCCGCCACAAGACTACGAGTTCCTGCGCGCGCATGGCGCGGCGCTGATCTTCGGCCCCGGCACCATCTTGCCGGTCGCCGCCGAGAAGCTGTTGCGCGAACTGCAACAACGGCTGCATGGCGATAGCATCGCTGCGCCGGCCCAGTGAGACCGTGAGTGCATCGCAGATAGTCACCCCTCTCCCCACCGGCGGGGAGAGGGGCCGGGGGTGATGGTTCACACACCCAGTGCTCCTGTTCAGCCAAACAACAACACCTATGACCAACGACCAGCCAACCGCCGAAGAGATGCCCTTTGCGCTGTCGGTGCTCGCCGGGATCGCCAGCCGCCACGATGGTCTGCCCGGCAGTGCGCCGGCCCCCGCCACGCCACCGTCTGGCCCACGCCGCCGGCATTTGACGGTCGAGGAGTATGTCGAGGGGGTGCGCAACGGCGACCGCGCCATTCTCGCCCGCGCCATCACCCTGATCGAGAGCAACGCTCCGGCCCACATTGCCCAAGCGCAAGAGGTGCTGCGCCAACTGCTGCCCTCCACCGGCGGCTCGCTCCGGGTCGGCATCACCGGCGTACCCGGCGTCGGCAAGAGTACCTTTATCGAGGCACTTGGCACCATGCTCTGCGAACAGGGCCACCGGGTCGCGGTCTTGGCCATCGACCCATCGAGCAGCATCTCGCGCGGCAGCATTTTGGGCGATAAAACCCGGATGGAACGGCTCGCCCGCCACCCCAACGCCTATATCCGGCCTTCGCCGTCGGGCGGCAGTTTGGGCGGCGTCGCGCGCAAGACCCGCGAGACGCTGCTGGTCTGCGAAGCCGCCGGTTTTGATGTGGTGCTGGTCGAGACGGTCGGTGTCGGCCAGAGCGAGACGGCGGTGCGCGGGATGGTGGACTTTTTCTTGTTGTTGATGCTGGCTGGCGCTGGTGATGAACTGCAAGGGATTAAGAAAGGGGTGATCGAGCTGGCCGATGCGCTGGTGATCACCAAAGCCGACGGCGACAACAAAGCGCGCGCCTTGGCGGCCCAAGCTGAGTATCGCCACGCACTGCGATACCTCTCACCGGCCACGCCGGGTTGGAAACCGCCAGTGCGCACCTGTTCAGCGCTGACTGGCGACGGCATCACCGCCGTTTGGCAAGAGATCGAACGCTTCCGCACCGAGATGACGGCCAGCGGCGTCTTTGCTGCCCGCCGCCGTGAGCAGGCTCGCGATTGGCTCTATCATTTAATTGACGAACAGTTGCGCACGCTCTTTTTTGCCCACCCTGCCGTGCGCGAACGGTTGCCCGTCATCGAGCAGGCGGTGGTTGAGGGAAGTTTGCCGGTGGTGAGTGCGGTGCAAGAGTTAATTGCAGCCTTGAGCGAACGGTAGGGGCATAGCGTTGCTATGCCCCTACCGTTCGCTACGCATCCTCCCGCAAAATATACCCCACGCTCCGCACGGTATGGATCAAGCGCGGCTCGCCGTTGGCTTCGAGCTTCTGGCGCAAATAGCGCACATAGACCTCGATAATATTGCTCTCGCCGCCGAAATCGTAATTCCACACCCGATCGTAGATAATGTCGCGGGTCAGCACCTGATTCGGATGGCGCATAAAGAGTTCGAGCAGATCGTACTCTTTGGCCGTCAGCTCCACTCGCCGGTCGCCGACGCGCAACTCGCGCGAGCGAGTATCGAGGGTCAGATTGGCGAAGCGCAACACCTCTTGGTTTTGGCTGACCTGCTGACGGCGCAATTGGGCGCGAATGCGAGCCAGCAACTCTTCAAAGGCGAACGGCTTGACCAAATAATCATCAGCGCCGGCTTCCAACCCGATCACCCGATCACGCACCGCATCACGCGCCGTCAAGATAATGATCGGGACGCTCGACTCGGCGCGCAGCCGGCGCGCAACTTCAAGCCCATTCACCCCCGGCAGCATCAAATCAAGGACGACCAGATCGTAGTTGCCGGCAACGGCCATCTCTAGGCCACGGATGCCGTCATAGGCAACATCAACCTGATAGCCTTCGAGGTGAAGACCACGCCGCAGGTAAGAGGCAATTTCAGTTTCATCTTCAACTATCAAGATTCGCACCATACCTGTAGTATACGAAGAGGTAGGGCGCTCGTCAATGTTTTTCCCTAATGCGGCTCGCTATCGAGTTCATTCATAAAATCTTCCGGGTGCTGGCGAATCTCAAGGCTGCGCTGCTCGATCTCGCGGCGCAACTCACGGCGCAAGCGGGCCGCCATCCAGCGCCGGCGCTGTTCCGCCGTTTCGATCCGCACCGGCGGCACCGGGCACGGACGAAAATTCTCATCAACCGCCACCATCGTAAAGTAGCAAGTCATCACGTGGCGCTGGGTGCGAGCCGTGATATTCTCAGCCACCACCCGAATCCCCACCTCCATAGACGTATTGCCGGTGTAGTTAATTGAAGCCAAAAACGTCACTAATTCGCCGACATGAATACGAGCGCGAAAAATCACCTGATCGACCGAGACCGTCACCACATACCGTCCAGAGTAGCGTGACGCGCACGCAAAAGCTACCTGATCGAGCAGTTTCAAAATATGACCGCCGTGAACATTGCCGGCAAAATTAGCCATATCAGGCGTCATCAAGACGGTCATTTGCAAGGTGCGGAACTGCTCAGGCTGGTGCGTTCCTCCATTAGTTTCCATAGCTCAACTCCACCAGATGGGAACGATGAAGATGCTGCTTTGTCAAGTATACTCGCGAGAGATACGCACAGCCGGGGTCAATCGCATCGCCGGTCGCAAGCGGATGCAGCGAGCACGGCGCGTTAATATGAGGCAGTCAAATTACCACACTCCATACTGTTATCGCCAATGTGCCAAACAGTTCAGCGGTTGCTGGAGATAACCTGCCTGTCGCTGATGGCATACGGCAATCACACTACCGCACGCCATACTGCGGCCAACGCCTCGTTATTGGTAGCTGAACACCAACAGATAATAGCGCCAGAGGCCAGCATTGAGGGTGCGGGTTTGGGCAATGCAGCCGCGCATCGCCGCGATCTGAAGTTCAGATTGCAACCGGAGCGCGCGCAGCACGAGCGCCGCCGGCAGGGTCAGTTGGGCGAAATGGCCGAGGAAGCGCAGCGACGGCCCGGCACTGAGGGTAAGGTCATCGCGTTGGCGCAAGTGCAAACCGGCTGTTTCAGCCAGTGCGATCAATTCGTCAACCGTCACCAAATCGGGCATAGCCCACGGTCGTAACCATGACCGCAATTGATTGCACTCGGCAGGAGATAAATCAGATCGCGCTGCGAAACGATCAGCGATAACAACCCTGCCCCCCGGACGCAACACTCGCCTGATCTCAGCCAACAGCGCCGGCTTATCCGGCGCATGGCAGATGCTCTCCAGCATCCACACTACATCGCAACTCGCGTTGCGCAGCGGCGCCGCGGCGTAATCGGCGCACACAAACGTAGCCGGCCCGCCACGCCGCGCCCGTTTGGCCTGTTCGGGCACGATGGTGAGGCCGATCACCGGCCCATCGTGGCGAGCAGCAATCGCATTGGCGCTCGCGCCGGCGCCGCAACCAGCATCAAGCAAACACTCACCGGGAGCAAGCTGGGCTGCCGCCAACAACGTCTCGTCAATCAAACGCAGAGCCGCGAGATGGCTGCGCGCCTGCTGCCACAAACCGGCATGCATTGCCTGCGATCCACGGATGATGCCGAGCACGCGGAACATCCAGTCCGTCTGGCGATAGAACGCACGCACGGCGTGGTGATGATGAAGCATTACCGAAACCCTACGCTCATTGTCATTGCGAGGGCGTGGTGGCGACCAGCGCAGCGAGCGCCACCCGCCCGCTGCAATCTCCCCGTCAGCGCAACCCATGCCTGAGCACACCCCTCTCGCTCTCGCGGAGGATGGCTGCGCCGCGCGTCACCCCTCCTGTCATTGCGAGGGCGTGCAGCGCCCGAAGCAATCTCCCCGTCAGCGCAACCTATGCCTGAACGCATCCAGCGCCTGCTCGAACAAGCTATTGGTACGACCAAATGCGCACAGTTGAATCGAAGCTGCCGCTGGCCAACAAATCGCCACCCGGCGCAAACGCCACCGAGGTGACACTTTCGTTATGTCCGCTCAACTCCCAGCGCAACGCGCCATCGCGTACTCGCCAGATCCGCACGATCCGGCCATAGTGCGCGCTCGCGAGATACTGATTATCAGGGCTAAACGCTAAGCTGAAGCAGGCGCCGGAAGGAGTTGCTAACATCTGCAACGGCTGGCCATCATCAACCTGCCAGATAAAGATCAGGCCATCGCCGCCAGCGCTCGCCGCCAATTGGCCATTCGGGCTGAAGGTAACGCTGAAGATCGCGTCACTATGCCCGCGCATTGCCCGCACCAATGAGCGATCATACATCTGCCAGAGCCGCAAGACTCGATCATGTCCAGCAGAGAGCAGCAGATTGCCATCAGGGCTAAAGGCGACGCTATTGATCACCCCCTCGTGACCGGGCAATATCCCCCTCAGACCACCATCAGTCGCATCCCACAAATAGACCGCCGGATCCCAGCCGCCGGTGGCGATCAAGTCACCGCGCGGCTGGAAGGCAATGCTAAAGAACGCACCGTGACGCTGGTCATCACCCAAATGTACGAGGATCTCGCCGTCAGCAACACGCCAGATCCGCGCGCCGTGCTGGCGACCCGCCGCTGCAACCCACTGGCCGTCAGGACTAAACACGACGGCATGGAGTTCGCCAATATTCCCGCTAATGACGCGCTGCAATTGGCCATCAGGCAACCACCAGAGCCGCAGCATGCCATCCCATGAACCGGTTGCGAGCATGTGCTGATCGGGACTAAACGTCAGACTGTTCACCCAGCTCTGCACAGCTAACAATTGGCACAGCAGCGGACGCTGGATGGCCAGCGCATCAGTCGCTGGCTGTTCGAGCTGGAACAGGCGGTGATGCGTCGCTAACGAGTGCCGGTTAGGCCGCAACGCCAGCCGGTTGGGCTGGCGCAGCCGTCTGCCAGACAGCGCGCCGTACTCGCTATCCCGCAATTCCGGCGCCACCAGCACTTCCAGCGTCATCGCATCAATCGTCAATAAGCCAGCATGAAAGAGAATCTGCAAATCAGCGCGCAACAACAGCGCATTATGCGGCTCCGCCGGCCCGTGCGAATCGATCAAGACCGGGCGTAATACCGCGGCTACTTGGCAACCACTGATAGCACAGGCGCCGTCATACGCCACCAGCAATTTTTGCCACAACACCTCTAACGCCGACGAAACAGGGTCGGCGGACGACCCGATCACACTATCGAGATAAGAACGCTGCTGCATTGTCAAACTCGGTCGTCGAATGCGCGAATATCCACGTGGCTTTAACAAGCATAGATCAACTATATAAATGATACCTGTGGGTCACCACATTGTAAGATAACATTTCTTTCAAATTGGCGGCGCACACAAGCAACGCCAAACGCCACCGCTCGACAACCGGCCATTATTCAATCCGCCTCAACCATTCTTGGGCGGCAACCAAGTCATCCGGCGTGTTCAGATTAAGCAACGAGCGCGCAGCGGGATCAAAACGATGCCAGAGGGCAGGGCCGGGATCGACCCAACGCAACGTCATCAACGCAGCTTGCAAGCGGCGTTCGCCGACGGCAAAGGCCCGACGCAACGGCGGGAGCGCGCTTTGCCGGTAGACAGCGAACAGGGGTTGTGGTTGGTCAGGCTGGCCGGGGGGAGTAGGCACCAGCGCATCGCCGATAAACGGCCACTGCGCCAGCGCCGCTAATACTTCTGGAACGATCAACGGCATATCGGCGGCAATCACCAGCGCCGCCGGCGCGCGCATGGCTTGCAAACCGCTGATCAGACCGCCAAGCGCACCGCTGCCCGGCTGCTCGTCGGGCACGATCCGCGCTGGCACGTCGGGCCACACTTCGGCATCATTGAGTACGACGATAGTCTCAACGCACAGCGGCTGCAACAGTGCAACAGCATGGCCGAGCAAATGCGGGCCGCTTTCACCCCACAGCCGTAACCGCCGCTTATCAATCCCAAAGCGGCGACTACGCCCACCGGCAATCACAATCCCGCTCAGGTCGACATCACTGGACATGCGCACGCGCAGCGAGGTGATTATGAGCCAACTTTGCCCAGCGACGCAAGGAACTCAGCATTACTCTTCGTCTTGGCCATGCGGGTCAGCATCAACTCAGCGCCTTCATTCTCGCCAACCATGCTGACCATCCGCCGCAGCATCCAGCTCTGGCGCAGCGTCACCGGATCGAGCAACAGATCCTCGCGGCGGGTGCCTGAACGCTGAATATCGACTGCGGGGAAGATGCGCTTCTCGGCCAGCTTGCGATCGAGATGCAGCTCCATGTTACCGGTGCCCTTGAACTCCTCGTAGATCACATCGTCCATACGCGAACCGGTGTCAACGAGGCAGGTAGCGATAATGGTGAGCGAGCCGCCATCTTCGATATTGCGCGCCGAGCCAAAGAACCGCTTGGGCGGGTAGAGGGCCGCAGGATCAACACCGCCAGAGAGGGTGCGCCCGCTCGGCGGCATCGCAATGTTGTAGGCGCGGGTCAGACGGGTGAGCGAATCCATCAAAATCACCACATGGCGCCCGTGCTCCACCTGCCGCTTGGCCTTTTCGAGCACCAATTCAGCCACCTTAATATGCTGTTCGACCGGCTCATCGAAGGTAGCGGCCACCACTTCACCCTGCACCGAACGGCGCATATCGGTCACTTCTTCGGGCCGCTCGCCGATCAAGAGTACAATGAGCTGAATATCAGGCGCATTGGTCGTCACGCCATTGGCAATCGCCTTCAGCAACATCGTCTTGCCAGCTTTGGGAGGCGCGACAATCAAACCGCGCTGGCCACGCCCAATCGGCGCAATCACATCAACAATGCGCGTCGGGAGAATATTCGGCTCAGTCGAGAGCACAATCTGCACATTGGGATGGATCGGCGTCAACTGCTCGAACAGCGGTCGCTTTTGGGCCATTTCGGCTGGCAGGCCATTGATCCGCTCGACATAGAGCAACGAGGGGTAACGTTCAACCTCTTTGGGCGGGCGCACACGCCCCTCGATCATATCGCCGGTGCGTAGATTAAAGCGACGGATCTGGGATTGCGCCACATACACATCATCGTTGCTGGGGCTCAGCCGCGGATTGCGCAAGAAGCCGTGGCCTTCGGGAACAATTTCCAGTAAGCCGGAACCCTGCATTGTCACAGGTTCTTCGACCACGGCGGTTGTTGCTGGCGAAGCATGCACACCTTCGCTCCCGGCTGATGCCCCCGCATCACCATTCACCCGGCGCCGGCGCCGGCGTGTCTTATCGGCTGATTCGGGGGTGCCTGTCGTCATACGCTTGTCATCCATTGCGTGTCTTATAACTCCTCTGCGTGGGTTGCACCGGTTGGCGGAGTAGTGTGGTCGGCTGATGAGGCGGGCAACCGGCCAGAGGCGGCTTCACCCGAACGATAGCCGAGCGCCTCCAACCGATGGTGAATCTCTTCAATCCCCTTCGCGCCCAAATTGCGAATCCCCATGAGGCCACGATCATCAAGGCGCAACAACTGCCCGATGGTGTGGATCTCCGCGCGGCGCAAACTATTGTAGGTCCGAGTACTTAAACCAAGCTCATCAATCGTGCGATTTGCAATCTCTTCCGGAATCGGCGGGGGCAGATTAGGCTGCTGTTCAGGCTCTTCCGGCTGGCTCAAGCTCACAATCCGGCCAAAATACTGGGTCAAGACTTGAGCGGCGTGGCTCAACGCATCACCCGGCTTGATGGTGCCATCAGTCCAAATTTCAAGAATGAGCCGATCGTAGCCGGTGAGCGGGTCATCACCCATCTCTTCCACCAAGAAGTTGACCCGCGGGATCGGGCTAAAGAGGGCGTCAACCGCAATCTCGCCGATCGGCATACCGCTCACCGTATCGGCCAACTGCACACCCCGGCCACGCTCAACCGTCAACTGCATTTCGAGTGTTGTGTTCTCATCGTCAATTGTGCAAAGGTAGTGTTGCGGGTTCACGATCTCGACAGTGCTCGGCGTATCAATATCACCCGCAAACACGGGGCCGGGACCATGCTTGACCAACTGCAACGCCACTGCCCGATCGCTGTACGAACGCAGCCGGATGCCTTTCACATTGAGCACCAGTTGGGTGCCGTCTTCGACGACGCCGGGAATAGCAGTAAATTCATGAATCACACCTGCGACTTTGATCCGGGTAATGGCGGCGCCGGGGATTGACGAGATCAACACGCGACGCAACGCATTCCCGAGCGATGAGGCATGGCCGCGTTGCAGCGGCGCGATGGCGAAGCGGCCGTAATTCTCAGCCGCTGCAATGAGCGAAACCCGTGGCGTGATCAGCGACAGTTCAAGCGTTTCCATATTCCTGTTCCAGAAGGCTCCGCGACTCTAATGGCGCCCGTTGCTGCCATGCCGCACCGGCGCGCCCAACGAACAGTGCGCCTCGCCGAGCAATGGCGTGTCGGACTAACAGACTCAACCACAATAACGAATAACGAGAACGGGAAGCTGTGCTTACAGTGCGCTTTATTGGCGGCGCTGTAGCGCAGTTGGCGGCGGCAATACGCCTACATGTGTGCGTGACCTTATCATATCGGTGAGAGTTACACGCTGTGTTGGTCACAGACTCGTTATATGATACCATAAATTAGCGCATCTGTTACACGATTGCTGCGACGGCCCGCGGGCCGTCGCTTGAGGCGATGTATGCTATGAACAAGACCCAGCGTGATTGGTTGACCCTCATTCTCATGATTGCCGGTATCGGCTGGATTGTCATCAGCCGGCCGCCGGATCTGCCGCCGGTAACGGTGAGCCCGCGACCGGGCTTTGTCGCGCCGGCCATTGCTTTGCCGCAGGCCAATGGCGAGACTCTGCCACTGTCAGCGTTGCGCGGTCAGGTCGTGATTGTCAATTTTTGGGCCAGTTGGTGCGGCCCTTGCCGGGCCGAAATGCCTACATTGGAAAAACTCTATCAAGCCGAACGCGAACGTGGCTTGACGATTCTGGCCGTCAACAGCACGGTGCAAGACAATGAAAGCGCTGTGGCCACGATGCAACGCGAGTTCGGGTTGAGTTTTCCGATTGTGCTCGACCGCGATGGCGAGACCGGCCAGCGGTATGGCGTCCGGATGTTACCGACCACGTTCATTGTTGATCGCACCGGTGTCATCCGGGAGGTCTTCTTTGGCGGGCCGCTCAGCGAAGCCAGCCTGCGCAGCGTGATCGAACCGCTGCTCGGTGAATAGGCCGCGCTGATTCGCTGTATCAATCAAACCAAACGCAACCGGCACTGTTGTCGCTCAGTGTAACCACATACGCTCCCAAAACCTATGCTTCCTGTACTCAACATTGGCCCCTTTGCCTTGTACACGCCCAGCCTGATCCTGCTGTTAGGCGGCTGGCTCATCCTGCAAGTCGTTGGACGCGCTGCCCGCATCTACCAGCTTGACGGCGACCGGATCGAGATCGTCGTCTTTATCGCTCTGCTGGCTGGTGTCATCGGCGCGCGCCTTGGCTATGCGCTGATGGCATGGCCGAGTTATGTGGCCGATCCGTGGGCCTTGTTCTCGCGTGATTTGCAAGCCTTTGCTCCGCCCGCCGGCGTGGCGACGGCCATCGTGATCGGCGGCGTGATGCTCTGGCGGCAACGCTGGCCGCTGTGGCCCACCCTCGATGCGCTCGCGCCGGGAATTGCCCTCGCCGCCCTCACCCATGCCATCGCCCAACTGGCCAGCGGCGATGGCTATGGTCTGCCGGCAGAGGTGCCGTGGGCAATTAATCTGTGGGGTGAATGGCGCCACCCCACCCAACTCTACGCTGCGCTCACCGCGCTGATCGTCTTAGTCGTCTGGCGGGTGCGATATCGCCTACCGCAACCACCCGGCATGCTCTTTCTCACCGTCAGCGCTCTTCTCGCCGCCGGCACGCTCATCGGCGAAGGATTTGCTGCCACCGGCTGGCTCTTGCCGGGCCATGTGCGCGGGTCGCAAGTCGTCGCTTTGGCGATACTTGTCATCATTGTACGGATCTGGTCAGAGATCTTTCCGCAACACAACTATAGATAACGCGGTATACTAGCAGTACAACTAACCGCTTGTGCAGCTAAGCTCCGAGAAAATACATGCGGGTGTTGATCGTCGAAGACGAATTAATCATTGCCCAAGACCTGAGCCAGACCTTGCGGCGCATCGGTCATTCGGTCACCGATGTGGTGACGAGTGGTGAAGCGGCATTGGCTACGGTGGCGCGCCAGCCGCCTGATCTGGTCTTGATGGATATTCGCCTCAGCGGGGCGATGGACGGTATTGAAGCCGCGCGCCAGATTTACAGCCGTTGGGGGGTGCCGGTCATCTTTTTGACCGCGCACGCCGACGATCAGACTTTGCGTGAGGCGCTCCTCGCTGAACCGTGGGCCTACTTGCTCAAACCGTTTGACGAACGCGAGCTTGAGGTCGCCATCGCTGTCGCCGCCTATAAGCACCGGCTCGAGCGGCGCCTGCAGGCGAGCGAACGCCATCTCCGCACCACCTTGACCAGCATTGGCGATGGCGTGATTGTCACCGATCCGCAAAGCCGGATCACCTTCGTTAATCCGGTGGCTGCGCGCCTGTTGGGCATTTCCCCCGAAGAGGCAATCGGTTGGCCCTTGGCGCGCGTCTACACCTTGGTTGCGACCAATACCGGCTTGCCGGCTGATAGCACGCCACACCATCCCGATTCGGTAAATAGCTTGCCAGCCCCAGTCACGCTCCTGACCCGGAATGGCGATCGCTTGCTGGTTGAACATACCGTGGCCCAAATTACCGGCGATGACGGCGCCAACGAGGGTGTGGTGATCATTTTCCGTAATGTCAGCGAACGGCAGCAGGCGATCAACCAGTTGCAAGAAGCGAAACGCCGGTTACAGACCAATCAATCGTTGTTAGAACAGCGTGAACAGGCGCTCGCCGCGCTTGGCACGCTTGCCCATACTCTCAATGCAGCGCGCTCGCGCCAAGAGATCTATGCGGCCATTATTACCGTTGGCGCGACCTTGTTACCCGGCTATCGCGGTTCTTTGTTGATCTACAATCCTGACACCGATCTCGTCCATCCAGTTGGGCACTGGGGTGAACCGCTCGTTCACCGGCCGGTGCCTCGCTGCTCGTGTTGGGGAGAACGGCGCTGGGCGTTGAGTCTGGCCGGTGACAGCCATGGGTGCAATTTTATCCCGAACGGGTTGCTCGGCGAGCGGATGTCGCTACCCATCCGGCAACACGATGAGGTGATTGGCGTACTGAGCCTGTACCATCCCGATCCGGCGCAGAGCAGCGGCTACCAGTTGGCGGCAATAATTGCCGAATTAGCCAGTTTAGGGTGCGGCGCGTTGGTTGGCAAACATGCGGCCAAGGCGATGAACCGCGCCGATCCGGCTGATGAATGATGCCACTCGTAGCCGCCGTGTGTTACGAGGAGGGGTCGGTATTGTTGGAGGAGAAGAGGAACGTTGGTGGAACTGCCTGCCGCCATCACGAACTTGCCTAAAGCGCCAACCGGGATCCGTGGTCTCGATGACATTACCGGCGGCGGTCTGCCGCGGGGCCGGCCTACCCTGATCTGCGGCGGCCCCGGCTGCGGCAAGACCCTGCTGGCGTTTGAGACGCTGGCCCGCGGCGCGGCGCTCTATGGCGAACCCGGCCTCTTTGTCTCGTTTGAAGAGAGCCCGGCTGATTTGCGCATCAATACAGCCAATCTGGCCATCGATGTCACCGATCTGGAACGGCGCGGGTTGTTGCTGATCGAACAGATCTCGCTTGATCAGGGTGAAGTGGCGGAAGTAGGCGAGTACGATCTCGAAGGCCTCTTCATCCGGCTCGGCCTGCTGATTGACCGGATCGGGGCGCAACGGATCGTGCTCGACACCATCGAAACCCTCTTTAGCGCGTTTGGCAATCAAGCCATTCTGCGCGGCGAATTGCAACGGCTCTTCCGCTGGTTGCGCCAGCGTGGCCTGACTGCCATTATTACCGCCGAACGTTCCGGGCAAGGCCTGAGCTGCTTTGGGATCGAAGAGTTTGTGGCTGATTGCGTCATTTTGCTCGACTACCGGATTACCGAGCACGTATTGACCCGCTATGCCCGCATCGTCAAGTACCGCGGCTCATCGCACGGCGTCAACGAGTATCCCTTTACGATCGGGCCGCATGGCATCACTATGCTTCCGATTACCTCGTTCGGGCTAAGGTATCCGGTTTCGGCCGAACGCATCTCAAGCGGCTTTCCCGATCTTGACCAATTGCTTGATGGTGGCGGCTATTACCGCGGCTCCACCATTCTGGTTAGCGGCCCGACCGGTTCGGGCAAAACGAGCCTTGGCGCGTCGTTTGTCGCCGCTGCCTGCGAGCGCGGCGAACCGGCGATCTTCTTCGCGTTCGAGGAGTCAGCCGATCAGATTGTGCGCAATTTGCGCTCAATCGGGATTGATCTGCAGCAATGGCGCAATCGCGGCCTCTTGCAGATTATCAGCAGCCGGCCTTCCCTAGCCGGTTTAGAGACCCACTTGATCACGTTGCTCGAAACAGTGGAACAGTGCGGTGCGCGCGTGGTGGTGATCGACCCGATCACCGGTTTTCATACCATCAGCCGCCCGGTTGCTATTACGACCATGCTGTTCCGCCTCTTCGATGGCCTTAAGTCATTGGGGGTCACGACCCTCGCTACTAGTCTGACCAATGCCAGCGCTGATCCTACCCAGAGCGAGGTCAATATTTCATCGCTGGTCGATACGTGGATCGTCTTGCGCAACCACGAGGCCAACGGCGAACGCAACCGGAGCTTGCTGGTGCTGAAATCCCGTGGCATGCGCCATTCCAATCAGGTGCGCGAGCTGGTGATGGATGCGCAAGGTTTGCGGTTGGTAGACATTTACGCCGCCGGCGAGACCGTGTTGGTTGGCGCAGCGCGCATCGCCGAGCAAGAGCGGCGCCGGCACGAACAAGAACTGCAAGAGCGGGAAGCGATCCAGCGCCAGCGCCGCTACGCCTTGCAACAGCGATTGTTGGCATTGCAGATCGAAGCGTTGCAAGCCGAGTTGGCTGCGCTCAATGACGAGATGAACGCGGACGCAGACCTATCGGAAGCGCGCGCACAGGCCCAGATCCAGAGCCGGCTAACAACCAGCCGGTACTGTGACTCTACCCAAGAGGGCAGCGATGGCAGATGAAGCGCCGGAGTATGAATATGATCTGTGGCTCTACATTGCCGGGCAGACCCCCAAAAGCCTGCTCGCAATCGCTAACTTGCGCCGGATTTGCGATCAATATTTGCAGAGCCGCTACCGGGTTCACGTGATCGATTTGCATCACGAACCCGAACGGGCGATTAGCGACAATATTCTGGCCATTCCCACCTTGGTGCGCAAATTGCCGCTGCCCATTCGCAAAATCGTAGGCGATCTCTCGAACACGGAACGGGTGCTGGTTGGTCTCGATCTAACACCCCGGCGACATACAGGGAGCTGAGCCGATGGATATCACCAATCAGCCAGTTGTACCATTGCTGCGATTGTACGTCGCCGGCGCGACTAGCCGTTCGACCCGCGCGATTACCACGGTGCGCCGGTTGTGCGAGCGGTATATACCCGGTCGCTACCGGCTTGAGGTGATCGATGTCTATCAACAGCCTGATCGGGCGCGCGAAGATCATATTATTGCGACGCCGACCTTGCTGGTTGTCGAACCCGGCCCGCCTACCGCGTTTATCGGTGAATTGCGTTCGTCGGATTGGCCGCGAGTGGCTGCCGCGTTGAATATTCTGACTGATGATGATTAAGTAATGTCGCTTCACGAGCGTGGTACCGGCAACCCACGGGGTTGCCCCCATACACCCTCGCGCGAGTACATAGGGAAGTGCCGTATGGGAAATGAGCCACAAATGATCCCGGCCGAGATTGCTCGCCTTCAAGCGCGCCTCGCTGAATTGGAAGAGTTGGTGAGAGCCTTACAGATGGGCGAAGCTGATGCGCTGGTGATTGATGGGCCGCGCGGCCCGTTGATCTACACCCTGCGCGGCGCCGAACACCCCTACCGGGTGTTGGTCGAAACCATGAATGAAGGCGCCTTGACTCTATTGGCCGATGGCACCATTCTCTATTGCAATAGCAAGTTCGCTGAGATGGCCGGTCTGCCCCAAGATCAATTGACGGGCCGCTCGTTGCTCGATCTGGTCGCGCCGGCTGACCGGCTGCTCTGCGCTGAATTGCTCGCTGCCGGCGCCGCCGGTTCGAGCAAGGGGCCAATTACCCTGCAAGCGGTTGATGGTTCGCAGCGACCGGCCCAGATCTCGTTGCGCGCCTTGCGCGACGAGACCGAAGCCCATATGTGCGCGGTGGTGACCGATTTGTCGGGGCCGCAAGCGGTCGCAGCCCAACTGCGCGCCGCGCTGGCGGAAAAAGAACTGCTGCTGCGCGAGGTGCATCATCGGGTCAAAAATAATTTGCAGATCGTGTCAAGCCTCTTGCGCTTGCAAGCCGAAAATATCAGCGATGAGCGGGTCAGCGCCGCGGTTCAAGATAGCCAAAACCGCATTCGCGCCTTAGCGTTAGTGCATGAACAACTGTACCGCTCAGAGAGTCTAGCCCACATTGACATTGGCGAGTATTTGCAAAATATTGCCGCCAGCGTCTGGCGTTCGCTTAGTATGCGGGGCAGCCCGATCCGGCTGGTTAGCGAAGTGAGCCACGGCATTAGCATCAGTATCGATCAGGCGATCGCGCTGGGCTTGATCGTCACCGAACTGGTCTCGAATAGCGTCAAGCACGCTTTTCCCCATGGCGCCAAAGATGGCACCATCAGTTTGCGGTTGCATAAAGAGGGTGATGCGTTGCGTGTCGAAGTCGCTGATAACGGCGTCGGTATGCCACTCACAGTCAATACTGGCGGCGGTAGCCTTGGCATGCAACTGGTGCAGGGCCTCTGCCGCCAGATTGGGGCCACCTTGCAATTTGGCGATGGGCCGGGCGCCTCCGTGGTGATTCGGGCACCCATGGGGAAGGCTGATGCCGGTTAGAGGTGCAGCCCGCTCTTAACCGGCATCCTTGGCTGGCGACGCGCGCAACGCGCGTAATGCCTCTTCTTGCTGCTCGAACAAATGCGGCGCTACCCCCCTCGCCGCCAAGGCGTCGCCGATCTTCATCCGCAAAAAGGCGCTCGTCGTATAGCGAGTGACGCGGGTGTAGTACCGTTCCATCAAGTGCGCGACCATCGCACTATATTCCGGCAACAGTTCCGGCGTAATGCTGAAGTTGTCGTAGTTGACCACCGCCGCCATACGCTGGCCGGCCCGGCGCGCCAGTTGGTCAACGTGATCGGCAATTGCGGTAATCTGTTCCGGCCGGGTGATGCGCAGACCTTCAAAGTTGATAAAGAGAATGCCGCTGTGCGGGTCATAGCTGAAACGCCGTTCGAGCGGCAAGCCAACCAGTGCTGTCCGCAGCCCCATTGGCCCATCCCGAAAGATGCGCGCATCCATCACGCGCACATCGGCGGCAATCGCCGGACGAAACGCCATCTGGGCCAGAATATCGCGTTCAAGGTCGATGCCGGGGGCAATCTCGCACAGCTCAATCCCTGCCGGGGTCAGCCGGAAGACGGCGCGCTCGGTGACGTAGAGCACCGGCTGGCCCCGCTTGGCCGCGTAGCGCCCGCTAAAGGTAATGTGCTCGACCTGTTCAACGAACTTGCGCTCACACCCCGCTTGTACGATCTGGAGCTTCCCATCATGGACGGCCACCTGCAAGCCACCGGCGGTAAAGGTGCCCACAAACACCACCCGGCGCGCATTTTGGCTGATGTTGATAAAGCCGCCAGCGCCGGCCAGCCGCGGGCCGAATTTGCTCACATTAAGGTTGCCAGCAGCATCGGCCTGCGCCAAGCCAAGGAAGGCCAGATCCAACCCGCCGCCGTCATACAGATCAAACTGCGCTGGTTGATCGACAATCGCATCGGTATTAATGCCGGCGCCGAAATTGAGCCCGCTGCTCGGAATGCCGCCGATCACCCCCGGCTCGGTCGTGAGCGTTAACAGGTCAGAGATGCCCTCTTCGGCGGCTACTGCCGCAATTCCTTCCGGCATGCCAATGCCGAGGTTCACGACGGCATTGGCCTGTAGTTCAAATGCCGCCCGGCGCGCGATCAGTTTGCGCTCGTTGAGCGGCATCGGCGACAACAGCTCGGTAGGCGCCCGAATCTCGCCGCTCAGCGCCGGATCGTAGGCCACGGCAAAGGTCTGCCAATGATGTTCGGGGCGCGCCACGACGATGCAATCAACCAGAATGCCGGGAATCTTGACGTGACGGGGCGAAAGGGTGCCACGCTGGGCCAACCGCTCGACCTGCACGATCACGATCCCACCGGAATTGTGAGCAGCCATCGCCAACGCCTGCGCTTCCAGCGTCAGTGCCTCGCGCTCCATGGTGACATTGCCTTCAGTATCGGCGGTCGTGCCACGCAAAATGGCGACATTGATCGGGAAGGTCTTGTAGGCCAGATATTCCTCGCCATCAAACGTGATCAGCTCGACTAGATCAGTTTGGGTGCGCTCGTTGAGTTTACCGCCGCTGATGCGTGGATCGACGAATGTGCCGAGGCCGACGCGCGTAATCGTGCGCGGCTTGCCAGCAGCGATGTCACGGTAGAGGTGGGTAATCACGCCCTGCGGCAAATTATAGGCTTCGATCTGCCCGCTGACGGCAAGACGTTGCAAGGCCGGCACTAAGCCCCAGTGGCCGCCAATCACCCGGCGCACCAAACCGGGCAGACCGAGATGGTTCAACCCCTTCGTTTTCCCATCACCCTGCCCCGCTGCATAGACGAGCGTCAGATCATGCGGTTCACCGGTAGCGCGAAACCGTTCCGCCAATGTGATCGCGATCTCTTCGGCAAAGCCGGTGCCGACAAACCCACCCGTCGCGACGGTATCACCGCTGCGGATCACCTGCACGGCATCGGCAGCGCTCACCACTTTATTGCGGCGACCCTGCGTTTCCTGATCAACCTGCATCATACCACCACCATTGCCGGCTACCCAAGCCGCGCTTCCAACGCTCGCATCGCCGCCGCCAAATATTCCTGCCGGATTGCTGCCGTCACATCGCCCCGAGTGCGCTCAAGCACTGCCCGCAGCGCATCGGTGGTGCGCCGCAGACCGCCGGTAATCGCTTCGGGAAAATCGACCGTGATCAATGCGCTGTAGATATCGTCCATCACGCCCAGCAATTGTTCGCCACGCGCCACCTCACCCCGGCGCAACCCATCGAGAATCGCCCGACGCAGCTCGCTCGCCGCCTCGGCCAAACCGTTGAGATAGGCCGCCGGCTCAACGCCAATCATTTCACCGGTTGGCGGCTCGTCACCGGCCAAAAAGGCCAACACTAGATGCGCCTCGGCGTACTCTTTCAAGGCATCTTGGGTATAACCGGCGTAGCGCACTTCAGGCGCACCAGCAGTAGCATCATTGAGTTCGGCTACTACTCCCGCAGCCACCGCCAAGAGATGGCGGGCCGTGGCAAAATCGCCGCGATGGGCAGCACGAATACTGTTGGCGCTTTGCCTCACTAAAACGCGAGTCGCCGCGATCGCACGCTCGCGTGCGGTGTGGATACCCTCAAGCTGTACCGCGCACCCGGCAACAATCTGCTCGATGCTCATACAGAACCCCTTGCTTGTTCAGCGTAGTGGCTATTATAGCATCGATTGCAGATGCATCTGATCCGTTGTCTCGCTGTTACGTCAATTGACGGTAGATCATCAAACCCACCCTCACGATCGCAGACAGAAGCGTGGTTACACTATCTCGCTATAAACGGGAGGCAAGTGCTGGCTTAGGGTAGATCTATTGCGGTTTTTTCACACAAACGAAGGAGACAGTTCAGCGCCAACGACCCGGTTACGTCCGGTCGATTTGGCCTCATACAGAGCAGAATCCGCTCGCGCCAGCAGACTGGTCTGATCGTCGCTGGGGTGATGTTCGGCCAAACCGAAACTCGCTGTGACAACGCGATCGCTAAGCCCTATGCGCCCCATTATCTGATGGCGCAAACGATCAGTAAGCTGCTCAGCTTCTGCGAGATGCGTGCAGGGCAGCAGCAAGAAAAACTCTTCGCCGCCCCACCGCCCAACGAAATCGGTCGAACGGATGGTCGTGCGCGCCAAACGCGCCATCTGGCGCAAGATCTGATCGCCACCTTCGTGGCCATAAGTGTCGTTGATCTGCTTAAAGTGGTCAATATCCCACAAACAGATCGTAAATGGTTCGCCGTACCGTTGATAGCGCGCAATTGCTTCTTGCAACACCTGTTCACAACGCCGGCGGTTGGCCAAGCCGGTAAGCATATCGACAAAGGCCCACTCTTCCATCAGCTCATACTCGATCTGCAACCGCTGGGTCTGCGCCCGGTAACGGCTGACAATATAGATAAAGCACAGAAAGATCGCGCCCATGCCATACACTTGCAACGAGCGCAACCCCGGTTCGAGCGGTTCGTGCGGCATGCTGAACAGGATTTGGCCACCCAGAATGATCACCGAGAGACCGTACAAACTGGTGACTATCAGCACACTGGCCCGATGACGGAAGAGGTGAAAACCGAGCGTGCAGATCATGAGCAAGAACCAGATATCATCATTAACGGTCTGCTCCCAGCGCAACGCGAGGGTTTGGCCGAGCAGCGGCGGCACGATGCCGTTGAATAACAACGACTCGGCAGCGAAGACGATAAACATCAGCCGTTCCACGGTCGTTAATTTGCCGCGCCGGGTGGTGACGAGCCAAACCACAAAGAGGGAAATCGCGATCAGAAAGAGATCATTAACAATATAGACGAGACGCACAACGAGCGGCTGAGTATGATCAAGGCTTTGCTTGACAATATCAATTGCCACCATCAAGACACCCAGCGAACCAGCGATCTGGTAAGTGCGGCGACGTTGCTGGTCGAAGCGTCCGCGTTCTTGTTCGATGACCGTTTGCATAGTAGACAGGGGCTTCGTCACCGCAGCAATGATGAGGGATAGAACCTTCGCCAATGCTCCGCCAGCGAAGCAGTGATAAGAGAACAAGGCATCTTTACAACGTGCTAGCGTCAAACCACGAGAACCCAGCGAAAAGATTCTCTTTCATCATACTCGACTGAGGTTGCTTTTGGTAAGAAATCATCCGGATCTTTTGCCCAAAAGCTGGGTGTTCCCCCGGCAACGATCCGCTCGGCAAACCCTGCCATCCGTAGACCCTCGCTCGCGACGCGACGAACCAGCCGTTGCCGGCGTGCTGCCTACTATAGCGAGCGCCTATTACAAGATCGCAATAGGCTGGCTCGCCAGCGGCGGATGCGCCCGCACATGATTACGCCCGGCAGCTTTGGCAGTGTACAGAGCCGCGTCAGCGCGCGCCAAGAATCCAGCCGGATCATCATCACCCCGGTATTCAGCCACGCCAAAACTGGCCTTCACCAGACGATCGCCAACCACCACCTCGGCCATCACCGCGCGCCGCAACCGCTCGATCAACTGCATTGCCGCACCCAAGCGGGTATGCGGCAGCAGCAAGAAAAACGCTTCCCCGCCCCACCGGCCAACCACATCAGATGCGCGAATCTTGGAACGGGCCAACTGGGCCATCTGGCGCAACACCTGATCACCCACCTCGTGACCGTAGACGTCGTTGATCTGTTTAAAGTGATCAATATCCCACAGGAAAATGGTGAATGGTTCATCGTACCGCCGGCAACGCGCCATCGCTTCTTGCAACGCCTGCTCGCAGCGACGCCGGTTGGCGATCCCGGTCAACCCATCGATGAGCGCCCACTCTTTCATCAAGGCATACTCGGTTTGCAACTGCTGCGCCTGCGCTCGATCTCATGACGTAGATAAAGCCCAAAAACACCGCTACCGAAGCGTACACTTGCAACACCCGCCACCCCGGTTCAAGATTAATGCCTTGCAGGCTGGCGAATACCATCTGGCCACCCACAATCGCCACCGAAAGGCTATAAAAACCGATCGTAAACGCCATCGCGATGCGGTAGCGAAGTAGGTGAAAGGCGAGCGCGCACACCACCATCATCAACCAAATATCATCCTTGACGGTCTCATGCCAGCGTTGCGCAAGAGTCTGGCCAAACAGCGGCGGCAGCAAACTATTGAATACCAGCGAATCGAAGGTAAACAAGAAGAAGGCGAGCCGTTCGAGGAAGGTAAGTTGATAGCAGCGCCGCGAGAGCATCTAAACGAGCGCCAATGCACCTGTCACCATAACCAGATTATTGGCGAGATGCACCAACCGCTCTACCCACGATCGGCAGAGATCAGCGGACAGAATGGCAAACGCATCAATCGAGATTAAAACCACACTAAGCAGACCAGCGATCTGGTAAGTACGGCGACGTTGGGGTTCAAAGTGCTGAATCGCCTGTTCGAGCGTATCCTGCATGGCAAAAAAATGTTGAAGAGGCGTTGCAAGGCAACGTCTCTATCATATTCGTACGTTGCATCTACAACAAAAACCACTATTACTAGAGATGAAGCTAGAGAAATGAGTGGTTAACACCGTTTACGCACAAGAATAAAAATCTCTTCTTATATTGCAACTCAAGACATCTCACGACGCAAACAATCTATTGCGCCCAACTATCATAACATGAACTAAATCGATTTTGAATAGCTTTTTTGGTTAGGAAATAGTTTACGTTTCGCGCCAAGCCAGCACGCGCGCCGGTGCGCCGTCGGCATGTACGAGGGGCAGAGGGAGGAAAGCGAAGGTATAACGGACGCCGGATTCCAATGCGGCCAGATTGCAGAGGTTTTCGGCAATGAGGATGTTATTCCCTAATAATGCAACATGGGCGGTATCATTGCCGTCAACAGTCGAATCGACGCTGAAGGCATCGATTGCTACCAGCGTGACACCTGCATCAACCAGCGCCTGCGCCAATCCGGCGCTCAGATACGGGTGGCGAGCATATTCATCTGTTCCCCAATACGCTTCCCAGCCGGTGCGGATAACCACCATCAAGCCCGCCGGCAACGCCATGCCGGCCAAGACTTCTGGCCCGATCGGCGCATTGGCCGCATACCCGCGGGCATCAATCACGTTCCCCGGCCCGACTAGCCGCTCAGGCGGAATCGCATCAATTCCGGCGCCATCAGCAAAACGATGGCGCGGCGCATCGAGATGGGTGCCGCTGTGGGTGCCTAAGTGCAGCGCACTGATCTGCCATGGCGGGCTAGGCAGCGGCGTGATCTGCACCGGCGGATCACCCGGATATACCGGCATGCCGGATGTGATCGGACGGGTGAGATCGTAGATCATGCGTGGTTTGGCTGGTTTCTGGCACAATGACGACGCTTTCGGGGTGAATACTTAGCTGCACCTCATTCCCTACCGCCGTATCGAGATCCGTATACGCGGTATAGGGATGGGCCATCTCTAGCATCACTCCCCCAACCGCAACGTGCAACTGAAACAACCGCCGGCCCGGCCGCCACTCGACAATCCGGCCCAGCAGCAGATTGTGATCGGCAAACCGAGTCAGCGGACGATCAGGGTAGACGAGCCAGATCTCTTCGGGCCGGATGAAGGCCGTGACCGTCGCTCCCAGCGCCGGCAGTTGCGGCGGCAGCGCGGCAGCAATCCGCCATCCCTGCCAATCGAGCCAGACCCGATCGAGGTCAATGCCAATCACGCGCGCTGTGATCAAATTGGCCATCCCCAACACCCGCGCCACCCGCACATTGGCCGGATACCGGCAGACCTCGGCCAGCAGCCCGATTTGCTCGATCTGGCCCTCGCGCACAACCGCGATCCGGCGCCCAACGGCAAAGGCGTCATCGAGATTATGAGTGACGTAGATCACGATCAGACCGCGCTCGGTCTGTAAGGCGCGTAGATCGGCGTGCAACTGGTCGCGCACCGGCTGGTCAAGCGCCGAAAATGACTCGTCAAACAAGATGACCGGCGAATCGGTCGCCAAAGCGCGCGCAATCGCTACCCGCTGCTGCTGCCCGCCCGACAATTCGTGCGGTTTACGCTGGGCCAGATGGGCCAGATGCATGCGATCGAGCAGCTCGTGAGCGCGACGACGGGCCTGCGCGCTATTGCCTAACGGAAACGCGACATTCTCCAGCGCCGTCATGTGCGGGAAGAGGGCGTAATGCTGGAAGACATAGCCGATCCGGCGCCGGCGCGGCGGCAGGTTGATCGGCGTTTCGCCGAGGCGCCGGCGAAACAATGTCGTATCGCCAAGGCTGATTATGCCCTCATCCGGCGTCATCAAGCCGGCAATCGCCTGCAAGGTCTGCGTCTTGCCCGCCCCCGACGGCCCAAACAGTACGAGGATCTCGGCTTCAACCTGAAACTGCATCCGCAGCGTCAGATGATCAAACCGGCGCCTGATATCAACGAACAAGCGCGGTTGCATCGGTTTCCTCCTGCCTCGTGATCTGCGTTGCAGCCGGCGCCGGGCGCGGACGTTCCAGTTGGCGCACCCACCATAAGCCAACAAAGGCAACCGCAGTCATGACCAGCACCATCAAGTTGGCGTCAGCGTACCGTTGCGCTTGCACTGCATCATAAATCGCGATCGGCAAGGTCTGGGTGCGTCCGGGGATATTGCCCGTCACCATCAAGGTAGCGCCAAATTCGCCCAGCGCCCGCGCGCCTCCCAACACGATGCCGGCCACAATCCCGCGCCGGGCCAGCGGTAACGTGATCCGGACAATAATCCGCAGTTCGCCGGCCCCCAACGTGCGCGCCGCTTGTTCAAGCCGCGGATCAACGTTTGCTAGCGCGGCTTTGCTGCTCTGGATCATCAGCGGCAACCCTACCACCACCGCCGCCACCACTGCCGCCGGCCACGAAAACAAAATACGGATCTGAAACCATTCCACAAGCGGACTACCCCGCCCCAACGCTAGCAGCAGATAATAGCCGATCACGCTCGGCGGCAAAATCAATGGTAGCATCAAGAGCGTCTCCACCACAATTCGTCCGGGGAACGCGGTACGCGCAAGGAACAATGCAATCGGCAAACCGATCACAACGATGAAGAACGTTGCCAAGACCGTCACCTGCAATGACAGCCACAACGCCGGCCAATTCATACTCCGCTACCTCTCGTTGGGCAAGATGAAATAATACTTGCTCATGATCTCGTGCCCTTCCGGGCTGCTTACAAAATTCATAAACCGGCGCGCAGCCTCACGCTGCTTTGAGCTGGTCACAATCGCCGCCATCTGAATCAGCGGGTAATCGGGATGCAATTCTGCCGGAATCAGCACCCAATGGCCATTGCTCTGCACGCTCAGCGAGAGAGCGACAATCGCTGCTTCGACATTGCCAGTATTGGCCAGCGTCAAGGTTTGGGCCACATTCTCGCCAAACACCAGCCGGTCTTTGATCTGCTCCCAGATTCCGGCCCGTTCCAACGCCTCACGCGCCGCCTGCCCATACGGAGCGTGTTCGGGGTTAGCAATTGCAATCCGCCGATAGGCCGGATCGAGCAGATCGGTGAGCTGTTGTGGTTGCAACGGCTGATCGGCCCGCGTCCAGATTGTGATCCGGCCTTGAGCGTAGATGGCCATTGATGATACATCTACCATGCCTTTCGCGGCGAGATCTTCGACAAAACTCTTGTTGGCGGCGTAAAACACATCAAACGGCGCGCCGCGCTCGATTTGTTGGGCGAGCTGGCCAGTCGAACCGAAATTGAATACCACCTGAATGCCGGTGCGTTCGGTAAACAGCATCCCAATCTCCTGAAACGCCGGGGTGAGATCAGCCGCCGCTGCGACCGTGATCTCAGTAGCTGCGGTTGCTTGGGGTGTGCTACACGCGGTTAACATCCAGAGCGCGAAGAGGAGAAGACTGAACGATCGAATCATGATGTATATCCTGTTAGCGTTCAACAACCTCTGCCAGCGTTTGTTGAAGAGCAGACAGAACGTTTAATCGAGTACAACCATTCATCGCTATGCAATGCCTCAACGCTCAATTCTCCGCTCCCCTCTCCCACTGGTGTGGGAGAGGGGCAGGGGTGAGGGCCAGCAGCCCGCGCAGCGGGCTTCGTAAGCCAAGCCCGGCCCTTCAGGGCCGGGCGCCGGACAGATGTTCTGCTCGCTCTTGAACCAACGTCTGCCGGCATCCCTCTAACCACGCCAACACTGCCTGCAACTGGCCCGTTCGATATTGCAACACTACCCGTTCAAACGAATCGGCCGGCAGCGCAGCGATCTTGATATCGTTCTCTGCCAGCCATGTTTGGCAACAAACGATTTGCCGCACCAATAATTGCGTTGCTGCCGCAACCCCTTCACGCCGGGCAAAGTAGTATTTGGCTAAAAACTCTAACCGGATATCACGGCCATGCGCTACCGGCGTGCTTAACCATTCGGTAAAAATCGCTTCACCCTGCTCGGTCAACGAGAAGATTTTGCGCGGTGGCCGGCTGCCCTGTCCTTCAAGATGGCAACGGAGATACCCCTCTGCTTCGAGCCGATCAAGCACGGCGTAGAGGTGGCTTTGCTTGATCCGCCAAATGCACCCCAACCCATCGCGCGCTTGCGCCTGCTGAAATAACTCATACGGGTGCATGGGTCGCTGCCGCACGAACCCAAGCAGAGCTAGCTCAATGGTAAGAGGCTGTTTCTGTGAAGGCATCACCCACCCGCTCGCCGCCAATCGCTGCAGTTGCGCAATCACCACAGCGACATAACTCGGTCTCGCCGCAGTATGTCCAACCACTAACCGCCCAGCTCCTGCACAACACTGTTGTTACGCTTTGAATACTCATAGTATGAGTACTATACCGTACCCTTTCACTACTCGTCAAATTAACCGGCATGGCTAAACGTTTTGTAGTCTTAACGCCAGTGATTGTCATCATTTTTGCAGCCGGCGCCGCTATACTGCCGGTAGTTGACCAAGCACTCTACACCAACGGATGCTCGTATGTCACTTGAGACGCTCCCGTTCACCTCGCCAATCTAATCGCTGGTCAAGGACAACCGGCTCCGCCAGCGCTCCACCCACCCGCTGATCCTTGAACCGCCACTCGCGATCCTCGACGCAGCGGTGACGAACATTGAGCACTTCTTTGCGCGTAACCGGCAACTGATCCCAGACCTGAGCCCGGCCAGTTGGGAATTGACGATTGACGGGCTTGTCCGGCATCCGCTGGTGATTGACTACGACGACCTGCTCCACAAACCGGTCAGCAGCTTCTTTGCCGTGCTCATTGGGCGCGACGACGGCAACGACCGCTACGCAGCGATTGCCAACGCCGAGTGGATTGGCGTTCCGGTTGCCCTCTTGCTGGAAGCCGCCGGCGTCAAGCCGCAGGCGGCCTTTGCCGCCTGTTGGAGCTATGGCGAGCAGCCGCTGGTACGCTATGTTCCCCTTGCTAAGCTCTGGCAAGATGCGATGCTAGCGTATGCGGTCAACGGCCAGCCGCTGCCGGCGCTGCACGGCGGACCGGTACGGTTGGTTGTGCCCGGCTGGGCCGGCGCGTACTGGATGAAATGGATCGAGCGGATCACGCTGATTTCAGCCGAAGCAGCGCCGCCCGCAGCGCACTGCGATGGTTCGTTAGCCATTGACTGCCGGCTGTTCAACCTCGGTGAGGTTCTCCAAGGCGATAATCATCAACCGCTGCGCGGAGTGGCATGGTCGGCAGGGCAGGGTATTGCCCGCGTAGCGTTAGCGCTTGACGACGGACCGTGGCATGCAGCCACCCTTGCGAGCGATCTCGGCCCGCGCGCATGGCGGCAATTTAGCTATCACAACCCGGCGGGCATCAGCGCGAGCCGCCGGTTAGCAGTGCAGATTACCGACAACACCGGCCAGACCGCGGTGTACCATTGGCTCTTGTAGCGCCGCACTGCCTTGACGCCGCACAGCAGTGCGGCGCTACAAGTGACTATGCGCGGAGCTTCTCGCGGAGATATGCTTCAAGTTCGGCGATCGGCACCCGCTCTTGGGCCATCGTATCGCGATCGCGCACCGTAACGGTTTCGGCCAAGGCCGGATCTTTGCCCTGCCCGATCGTGTCGAAATCGACCGTAATGCAGAACGGCGTGCCGATCTCGTCTTGCCGGCGGTAGAGTTTGCCGATCGCGCCGGTGTCGTCGTAGACGGTGCGCATGTCGCCGCCAAGCTGCAACCGGCGGCGCACCTCTTTGGCGGTGGCGACCAGTTGGTCGTGGTTGCGCTTGAGCGGGAAGACCGCCGCTTTGATCGGGGCCAGCCGCGGCTTGAACCGCAACACCGTGCGGTAATGCTCGTCGATCAGCGGTTGGGCTTGGCCGCGCAGTTTCTTGCCCACCTCAATCTGATCCACTCCCGGCATCGCCAATAACTGCTCGACTTCCGGCAACCGCTCGGCCAACGCTTGGCCGAGTTCTTCACCCCGCGCCAGAATCGCATCGCGCGCTTCGGCGCTGATCTTTTCGCTGCGACCCACCGACTTGAGGAACGATTGCAGCGCTTCGCCAACCACGGCCAGCTTGTCAGCCGGCAAGGCCTTGGTCAGCTCTTCGGCATACCCCTCGCACAGCACGGCTAGCATCGCGCGCCCCACCCCTGCCGACGGCTCAATCACATACGGCACCACGTGCCGGCCACTAGCCTGATCGAAGTAGGTCAGGCGGGCAATGCTATCCTCGTTGCGATTGACGCGCGCGGTTAGATTGAGCTGGTCTTGATCTTTGCTGTGCGAGCCAAGATCGTAGTCGGTGCGATTGGCGATCCCCTCAATCTCTTGCACGCCGATATTGGGATAGTCGTACATCAGATCGAAGGTGCGTTTCGAGTAGTGGGCCAGCTCATCGGCGGGCACATCGTAGATCGTGATCCGGCTGCGCGGAATACCGATTTGCTCCCACCATGCCAACCGGGACTCAAGCCAGCGCTGGTGCCACTCTTCATCGGCGCCGGGCATCACGAAATACTCGATCTCCATCTGCTCGAACTCGCGCACCCGGAAGAGGAAGTTGCGCGGGTTGATCTCGTTGCGAAACGCTTTGCCGACTTGGGCAATCCCAAACGGCAGCTTGCGGGCCGTCGTCGTCAGTACATTGGCAAAATTCACAAAAATGCCCTGCGCAGTTTCGGGGCGCAGATACGCGAACGAGCCGCTATCGGCCACCGGCCCGATCTGGGTACGGAACATCATGTTAAACGGGCGCGGCTCGGTCAGATCGCGCGAACCGCAATTGGGGCAAACGCCGTGGATGTGGTCGGCGCGCCAGCGCATCTTACACACGCGGCAATCAACCAGCGGATCGTTGAAGGTCTCCTCGTGACCAGAGTACTTCCAGACCAGCCGGTTCATCAAGATCGCGGCATCTAACCCCTCCATATCATCGCGCTCGTAAACATTCGTGCGCCACCAATCGGCGATGATGTTGTTTTTCAATTCAACCCCGAGCGGGCCGTAATCATACACCCCCTGCAACCCGCCATAAATCTCGCTGCTGGGAAAGATAAAGCCGCGGCGCTTGGCCAGCGCCACAATCTGGTCGAGTGATGTAGCCGGCACAGCGATTCCTCCTTCGCACACAATAAAAAACCGGGCGAACATGTCGCCCGGGGACGCATCACACCTGACGCGCGGTTCCACCCCAGTTAGCGGCCCGAGCCGCTCACCTCAACGCCAATTCCGGCTCCCCGGCGCCGTTCCGCCATTCTGAGCCGCCGGGCTCGCACCGTCCCCAGCTCGCTGGGCGCTCATCGCGACGTACTCCTCCGGTTCATCGCCAACACTGAATGAGTATAGCATAGGCCGGCAGGGCGCGCAAACACCTCACGCGAGCCACCTCGGCCTCGCCGCGATAACCCTGCCCGGCGGTGTACCATTACGAATGATGGGCATGGCCGTTATTGGCCGCATTCGATGGCGGCGTTTCTCCGGCCAGATGGGTATAAATCTGCGTGGTCGCAATCGAAGCGTGGCCCAACCGTTCTTGCAACTCGCGCAAATCAACCCCGCTGCGCAATTGGTGAGCGGCAAAGGAATGGCGCAACATATGCGGCGTCAAATCATGCATACCCACCTGTTCGGCATAACTCTTGAGAATGAGCCAAAATCCTTGCCGGGTCAACCGCTTGCCGCGATGATTGAGGAAGAGCGCTTCATCATCGCTGCTCGTCTGGCGAGTCAACTGCGGACGCGCGATATCGAGATACTCTTCCAGCGCCGTCACCGCCGGATCGCTCAACGGAACCGTGCGTTCGCGGCCCTGCCGGCCCAAACAGCGCACGGTTTTGGCATCAAAGGCGACATCATCAACATTCAGCGCGACCAACTCACTAACACGCATCCCGGTTGCGTACAGCACTTCGAGCATCGCCTTATCGCGCAACCCTTCGGGGGTGCCATTTTGCAGCGGCAACTCCAGCAACTCATCAACCTGATGCTGGGAAATTGCCCGCGGCGGGAAGCGATCGACGCGCGGCGCATCGAGGTGTTCGGCTGGATCGTGGCTAATGAGGTTTCGTTCCCGCAAGAAGGCGAAGAACGACTTCACCGCCGCTAACCGGCGCGCAACCGTCGAGTTGGCGTACTTTTTCTCTTTGAGGTTGAGTACAAAGGCCATCATCGCCTCGGCGTCAACATCGGCCCAGCGTTCGATCCCGCGATCCTGCAAGAAGCTGCACAACTGATCGAGATCGGTTCGATACGCTGCGGTTGTATTGGCCGACATGTTGCGTTCATCGGCCATATAAGCGAGAAATTGCGCTACATACTGGTTCATGCGTCTGCCCGGTCGTTGATCGCCGCCTGTGTAGCGGTTTGCGTAGCGATTATGGTACTGGAAAGATGGCGGCGTGTCAATTCAGAAACAGCAGCTCTCCTTACAGCCACAGTGCCGGCAGCGATAACATCCGGCCCAGAGGCGCATCTGCGCCTGACAAACTGGGCATTCGCGCTCATCATCATCAACGCTGCGCGGGCCGGCGATCACCAACGGGGCCGGCTCCTCCGGCGCTGGCGGGATTGGTTCTGGCTGCAACTGGCTCATTGGCATCTCCTCCTTCGCCCGCCTATTGTACCATGCATTGCCGGCTGGCAATAGCGCCGCGCATGGATTCTGCTATACTGACCGTAGCCTGATACACAGAGAGCACACTTGCATGCGCACATTGATTGTCTTTAACCCAACCGCCGGCCATGCCGGGCAGTTGGAAGCCGAACTTGAGGCAGCCGCTCAGGTCTGGCGGGAACAGGGATGGACGGTTGATTTTCAGCCGACCAACGGCCCCGGCGATGGCCGTTGCCTTGCCCGGCAGGCTGCCGCCAACGGCTATGAGTTGGTGGTGGCCGCCGGCGGCGATGGTACGATCAATGAGGTTGTGAATGGTCTCGTCGGGAGCCAGACGATGTTGGCGACGTTGCCGCTGGGAACGATGAATGTTTGGGCGCGCGAATTGGGGTTGCCCCTCCAACCCCGCACTGCTGCGCAGACCATGCTGGCGTGGTCGCCGCGCACGATTGATTTAGGCCGCGCCGGCGACCGCTACTTTCTGTTGATGGCCGGGATCGGGTTTGACGCAGCGATTACAGCGAATGTCCGCCCCGACGAAAAGCGACGGTTTGGCGCCTTTGCTTATGTGGCCCGCGGCATCGAAGAAGTGATGCGGATTCGCGGCACCCGCGCTCGCATCGTGCTCGATGGTCGCCTAATCAAGGCGCGGGTGTTAATGATTGTGGTCGGTAATTCGCAACTGTACGGCGGGCTAGTCAAGATTACCCACCGCGCCAGCATTGATGACGGCTTGCTCGATGTGTGTGTGATTAAAGGCGATAATGGGATTAACGCGATCGGCCACCTCATCGCGATCTTGCGCCGCCGCTTCAGTCTCAATCCCGCCATCGCTTACTACCGCGCGCATACGGTCGAGGTCATTACGCGCCCGCCCTTGCCGGTACAGGTTGACGGCGATCCAATCGGGACGACGCCGATGCGCTTTTCAGTGGTGCCAGCGGCCTTGCGCGCGCTCTTGCCGCCCGACTTGCCCGACGACCTGATCCAGCAACCGCCGCCCAGCGCGTACCGGTGGCCGCAACGCC
>NZ_DAOTWH010000114.1:0-1825 GCF_034435895.1 Chloroflexus sp. | reverse complement strand
TAGCCTGGGCGGCCCGGCTGGCGCTGCCGGCGGCGCTGATTGCGACCGCAGCTTGGGCCTACGCCTTCTCGCGCATCTATACCGTCCCCCATACGCGGGTGCAAGCAGCGCGCTGGTTAGCCGAACACGCCCCTCCCGGCAGTTATGTGATCGCAGAACGGTGGGATGATCCGTTGCCGTTGCAGGCAACGACTACCGCGGCGTGGAATATCACCTTCTTTGGCATCGACGCGTCGCCGTACGCCGAAGATGAGCCGGCTAAGTATTTCGGCAACGGTGGTGAACCCGGCTTGCTCGATCAGCTCGACCGGGCCGATTACATCACCCTGACCAGCAACCGCGTCTACGATAGTACCTCACGCATGCGCATGCGCTACCCGGCGCTGATGCGCTACTACCACAGCCTCTTCACCGGCGAACTCGGCTTCGAGCTCGTCGCAGACATCACCTCTTACCCAACCATTCTCGGCATTCGCATTCCCGACCAGAGCGCCGAAGAGTCGTTTACCGTCTACGACCATTCGCGGGTGTTGATCTTCCGCAAGACGCCGTTGTACAGCCGCGAACGGGCCGAACGCCTCATTACCAGCGATGTCGAATGGGGCGAGGTCTACAAGTCGCCGGTGCAGATCGCCGACCGCAACCCGACCGCCCTCCGTATCACCGAGAGTGTCTGGCCGCAATACGCTGCTGGCGGCGAGTGGTGGTCATGGTTGGGCATAAACCCCTTCTCGCCGCTGCTCTGGGTGCTCTGGCTCGAGGCGCTGGGGCTGGCGGTGTTTGCCGTGATCGGGCCGCGCCTGCGCGGCTTGCCCGACCGTGGCTTTACGCTGGCCAAGATCGTGGGTCTGTTGCTGGTGGCCTACCTCGCATGGCTGGCCGGCAGCCTGCGCCTTGCCCCCTTTGCGCCAGCCACCCTCTGGACGATCGGGTTGATCGTGTTGGGGATAGGAGCAGTGGTTGGCTGGCGCGCTCGCGAGTCGCTGCGCCAACTCTGGCAAGAGCGTTTTACTGCGCTGTTCGTGGCTGAATTGCTCTTCATCGGGTTTCTGTTGCTCGGCCTCACCCTGCGCTGGTTCAACCCTGACCTGTGGCACCCGGCCCGCGGCGGCGAAAAGCCGATGGATTTCGCCTATCTCAATGCCGTCTTGCGCAGCGCCGCCTTCCCGCCGCTCGACCCATGGCATGCCGGTGGCTACATCAACTACTACTACTTCGGATTTGTGCTGGTCGGCGCGCTAATCCACCTCAGCGGGATCGCGCCGGCGGTCGGTTACAACCTTGGGGTAGCGACGATCTTTGCCCTTACCGCCTTCGGCGCGTTTGGCCTCGTCTATAATCTGCTCGCCGCGCGCGCGCCATCACCACGCCGCGAACGGGTGGCGCTGGTGGCCGGTGCGCTCGCTCCCGGCTTGATGCTCCTGCTCGGCAATATGGCGCAGGCGGGTTGGTTCCTCAGCGGTTATGCCGCCGAGCAAGCGGCCAAAGGGCGCTACGAATGGGCCTTCTGGGACGCGACCCGGATTACGCCGGGCACGATCAACGAGGTTCCCTTCTTTACCTTCCTGTTTGCCGACCTGCATGCGCACATGATCGTTATGCCGCTCAGCCTCGCCGCGCTCGGTCTGGCGCTGGCATGGATGCGCAAGGGCGCGGCGCGGCAATGGTGGCTGATCGGGCTGCTAGGATTAGTGGCGGGCGCGATTCGGGCCACCAACACGTGGGATTACCCCACCTTCGTTGGGTTGGCCGGGTTACTGCTGGCCTTGACCACCGGACGGCACTGGCGACAGGCGGGACGAGGCTGGCCGGCGACGGTCGCGGC
>NZ_DAOTWH010000113.1:0-4068 GCF_034435895.1 Chloroflexus sp. | reverse complement strand
GCGGCGCCGGCGGCGGCGCTAGTGGTACTCATAGCGATCCTCGTATTGCCCGGTATGTTCAGAAATCCGGTTACAGTCGTGGCCACTGGCGCCAACGAACCGGTCGTGCGGGCAGACGAATTAGTGGCGCGGGCCTTGGCTCATGGCGGCATCCCCGAACCAGAAGGCCCGCCAGTGTGGCAGGCGCGTTACCAGACCCTCTGGTATTTCAACAACCGTACTGTTGCCCCATTGTATGCCGAAATCTGGCACGATCGCGCTAATCCAGCCCGCCACCGCTTGCAATTGCGTCACGTCGAGGGCGGCGCACCGTATGAATTTCAGCTCGGCGACGGCGAGCGCCGCTTGTATTACGCGCTCGATGGCGCGTATGCGCCAGTGTTGTATGGTGATCTACCGGTTCCAGCACTCCCGAACGAACCGGCGTTGGTGGTGAGTGCGGCTGATCCCGATCAGCAACAAGCCGCATTGATCGCCCGCCGCGCCGGCGGGCCGTGGATCATACCGCTCAACTACTTGCGCCAAGCTGCGGTAGCGCCTGATCTGCGCTTGCTGGGCCGGCAACGGATCGGCAAGCGGTTGGCGTATATCGTCAGCTTTCGCGGGATAAGTCCGGTTGATGTTCCGGCAGACGTTGCCGAACCGGTAACGGTGCTGATGGCGATTGGCGAGGCTGATGGTCACGTGCTGAATATCACCGAGTTGATTGGGCCACCCGGCGGCACCCAAACCAGCCGGGTGGTGTGGCAGTTGGTTGCATTTAATTGGCTCGTCACCGGCGAGCAGATCCGCGATGCCTTCACCTTCGAGCGAGCATGGAACGGGCGGGCAGAAATATCTGGTATGCCGGTGCAGCCGCTGGTTGATCCGGCATGGCCGTTGGTGCGGTTGGGCAACGTGATCGAACCAAGCGCGATCCGGGAAGTCTCTGACGCGCTGGTATTGCCAGCGACTGTCCCTGATGGAATCGAACGGGCGGTCTTGCTGGGATGGCGCGGCCCGCGCATCAATGGCGCAATCTATATTGGTGCTGGCAAGCAATTGATTCTCACCTTTGACCGGCTGCCGGGCATTGATAGCGCCATTCCAACCGACGTGATCGGCCCATGGCGGGTGCGGATCGAGCCAGCGCGCGGGCAGCGGTATCGGGTCGCGATTGAGACGAATGCCAACCGGCGCGGGAGTAATGTGCGGCTTGCGCTCGAAACCACCGGTTTCACTCTTGATGAGGTGCGCGCGATAATCGCGTCGTTGCGCCCGCTCTACAGCATTGATGTGCGCGCGCAGGCGGCATGGTTTATCCCCAGACGTTAACAATCTGACTAATTTTTAGAACAAGTGTTTGTATTTCGTGGTTGGTGATGTTATGATTGAGACGAGTGTACAAGGCGGAAGCATAGCAGCGGATCGGACGATGGCCAGAACCAAACTGAACATACGCAGCCTCTTTTACATCACCCATCGCGACAATCTTCCTTCGATCATACAGCACGGTATCTTGTCACATGCTCAAGTCGAGGCTAACGGACTATCGCCGACACCGGTTTATGATGAGAACATTGTTTTGCGCCGGCGCGAACGGCACACGCCTGATGGTCGCAGCTTGGGTGAATTCGCCAATCTCTACTTTCAGCCGCGGAATCCGATGCTGTATCGCGTTGTGAAGCAAGCGGGCATTGGGAACGTCGTTGTGATTGGCGTTGATCCAAAAGTGATGGAAGTACCGGGATGTTTTGTTTCTGATGGCAATGCTGCTCATTCATTGTCAACCATTTGGCCGTTGGCCGAGGGATTGCAACATCTGGCTGCATTGAGAAAGATTTGGGATAAAGAGTGGTGGCGGGAAGCCGATGGATCAAAGCGCCAGATCATGGCTGAATTCCTAGCGCCGGATCGCATACCGCCATCGTATTTGCAAACAATCTATACCGCTGACCACAAAACAGTTGACTACGTTCGCCAACTATTGCCTGATGCGCCAATTGATGTTGTTCCTGAGCCAAATATGTTTTTTCGACCGAATTCCTCAAAGCGACTTACCGATACGATCACGTTGGTGGATGGCGATCTGTTCTTTTCGCATCAGCAAACCTTGACCATTAGCGTCAATACGGTGGGGGTGATGGGCAAAGGGTTAGCGTCGCGGGCCAAGTATCAATTTCCTGATGTGTATGTGGTGTATCAAGATGCTTGCCGGAGCAAGAAGTTACAATTGGGTAAGCCATATCTCTACCGGCGAGAAGCCTCCATCGATAAAGAGTTAGCTGATGAGCCGGCTTCGCTTGCCAATCCCAATGCCAACAAGTGGTTTTTGCTATTTGCCACGAAACGGCATTGGCGCGAACCGTCCAATCTTAAAGGCATCGAGCAGGGCTTGCAGTGGTTGCAAGATCACCATCAGTCAGAAGGCATTCGCTCATTAGCGATACCGGCGCTTGGCTGCGGCTTAGGCGGACTGGATTGGCGTGATGTGGGGCCGCTAATGTGCCGCTATCTCGTCCCGCTGTCGATTCCAGTCGCGATCTATTTGCCACGAGAGAAACCGATTGCCCCAGAGTTACTAACCCCAGAATTTTTACTTGACAAAGCTGCTTAGGATTTGTCATTAGGCCATGATTTTGCAGACTCTGGTAGCTGCATGTACTTGCTTTCCCAACTCGTGGTATACTCGAAAGAAAAGCATAACGACGAATTTACAATGCAGCTTCGTACCGATGTGACAACTCGCGCTGATCAGGTGGCGTATCTCGCCGGCGCGCTAGACGGCTTGTACGCTGGCCCGGCGATTCCGTCGCCGATTCGGGGTGGGAGGCGGGCAGCGTTGCGCCGGTTACGCGCGTTCGATGCGCGCGGCTATGCTCGTACTCGGAACGATGTCGCGAAACGCGGCGTTTCCGCCCTCTCGCCATACCTGCGCCACGGGGTGCTCACGCTGGCCGAGGTGCGCGATTCGATTCTGACCCGGTTTGGTTATACGCCTGATACCGAAAAATTCGTCAATGAACTGGCATGGCGCGCATTCTGGCAATTGGTGTATGCCCAACTCGGCGACCGGATCCAGCACGATCTTGAGCCGGCAAAGCATCGTTCCCGCGCGCCGCGCCGCCAGTTGCCGCCAGAGGTGGTAGCGGCCAGCACCGGTCTCGTGTGTATCGATGAGTCACTGCGCGAGCTGTACACGACCGGCTATATGCACAACCATGCCCGCATGTGGGTGGCTGCCTACCTGCAACACTGGCTCGGCGTGGATTGGCGCGAGGGGGCTGACCTCTTCTACCGCCACCTGCTCGATGGCGATCCGGCCTCGAATAGCTTGTCATGGCAGTGGGTCGGCAGCACCTTCAGTCACAAACCGTATATCTTCAACCGCCACAATGTCGAACGGTTCAGCGGTGGCGAGTTTTGCGCGCGTTGTCCCCTCGCTGCCAGCGGTTGCCCGTTCGACGATAGCTACGAGAATCTGGCGCAGCGCCTGTTTGGCGTATCACTGGCAGACCTTGAGGGGCGGCGATGAGCGGCGCGATCGTGTGGCTCCACGGCGATAGTCTCAGCCCGACCGATCCGGCGCTGCTGGCCAATCCGGCTGCGCCGGCGATCTTCGTGTTTGACGAGCCGTTCTTGGCGGCGGCCCAGCTCAGCTTTAAGCGGCTCTTCTTTTTGTACGAATGCGCGTTGGAGGCGATTGCCGGGCGCACTGGCAGTATCCGGCGCGGGGTGGTGGTAGAGGAAGTGCGAGCGTTTGCTGCTGAACAGCAGGCGACGGCGGTGCATGTGACGGCGAGCGTGGCGCCGCGTTTCCGGCAGTATGTGGCCGAGTTGCGCGCCGCCGGGTTGCAGGTGGTGGTGCATGAACCACCGGTGTTTGTGACGTGGCGTGGCGAGCCGCCGCGCCGGTTTAGCGCCTTCTGGCGGCGAGTCGCCGCTGAGGCGCTGCGTCCAACCGGAACTGGGCCGGTCTTGCCTGCTGAGCACGATGTGGAGTAGATCGTATGGAATTTCAAGGCAAAGTCGCCATTGTCACCGGCGGCGACAATGGCGACTTTGCCTTGAAATTCCATACGATCAACT
>NZ_DAOTWH010000112.1:0-23049 GCF_034435895.1 Chloroflexus sp. | reverse complement strand
GAGCAATCCCATTATTGCTCAATCATGCTACGGCGCGGCCCATCACCACGCGTGCCTGTTCAGGTGCCAACCTTCTCACCCCTCAGCCCACCGGCTGAGGGGTGTTGTGTTTTTCAGGGAAAGCGCATGTTGTTGTCTGCAACCAGCGCGCAAACGCTCTTGATGAGCGATCGCGATCACCAGCACGAACGTTCTGCGAGGGCGGATTGTATACGCTTCCTATCACAAAAATAGTACCTTCAGGTGATTTTGGTATTCTTGAATTAAGATTACAGTATTGTCAGGTGCAATCTTGAATCCATCCGTACGGTAACGTTGCAACCGCTTTATGTGATCGCATAAAGGCAACAATCGTAAGCTTCCTCAACGTAATCAGGATCAAACCGTATGGAACTCACCCGACGCGACGTGCTTGAAAGCGGCGTGGTATTGCTAGCCGGATTGGCCGCCGCTGGCTTTGCCGCAGTAGGAACACCTGCCCCGCCGGCTGCGGCTTGTTCGTATATCCAGCCTGCTTCGCTCCGTACCATCGCTATGCGCCGCTTAGCCTTCGGCCCCAGTCCTGAACTGATGGCGATGTACGATGCCACGCCGGGAAGCAATGACGAAGAGCGGTTCGACAACTGGGTACGCCAGCAACTCAACTATACCGCAATTGACAACACACCTTGCGCCAACCGGATTGCCGCAACCCGACTCAAGATTCGCTACACCTACAATAACCGGACTACGAATGAAATCCGCCCGCTAAATTGGCTCAACGCTTCCCGCGAATCGCTCTGGCAGAATCGGGTGGTACCTGATTTAGCTTGGGCGGAACGGATGCGCCCGTATGATGAAGTGCGAGTGGCAACGTGGATTCGGGCGGTATATAGCCGGCGACAGCTCTTCGAGGTGATGGTCGATTTTTGGCACAATCACTTCAACGTGCGGGCCGACTCCGACTCGACCATTGCCGCGACGTGGCCAGATTATGACCGGATCATCCGCACCCATGCCCTCGGCAATTTTAACGCGCTGTTGCTCGATGTCACCAAGAGCGTGGCGATGATGTACTACCTCGACAATGTGAGCAACAAAGCGGGCGGTGGCGAGGGGGGCAATGAGAACTTTGCCCGCGAACTCTTCGAGTTGCATACACTCGGCAGCGATCATTATCTCAAGTTCTACGACCAACGTGAAAATATTCCGGTCGTCGAATACGGCAGCGAACGGTTTGCCGCAGCGTACATCGACTACGACGTCTACGAAGCATCACGGTGCCTGACCGGTTGGACGATCGCCAACGGGCGCGATGGGAGACCGAACACCGGCGCGTTTTACCTGATGGAAGCGTGGCACGACAACTTTCCGAAAACGGTGCTCGCGCCGGCGCCGCTCCCCGGCATCCCGCCAGCGCCCAATTTCCCCTTCAACAACGGTGCACAACGCGACGGCGAGGCTGCGCTGCGCCTCGTGGCCCGTCACCCCGGCACAGGACGTCACCTGTGTAAAAAGCTCTGCCAGCGGCTGGTAGCTGACGACCCGCCTGAAGTGCTCATCAACGCCGCTTATACGGTCTGGATGCAGCACCGCGATTCGCCCGACCAGATCCGGCGCGTGGTGGAGACGATTTTGCTGTCGCCGGAAGCCAAAAACACCTTTGGGAGCAAAGTGCGCCGGCCATTGGAAGCGATTTGGGCCTTCTTACGGGCCACGAATGCCAATCTCCCAAGTGATGTCGCTGCGGTCAATGGGGATGACACCAGAGGCAACTATTGGCAGAGTCTGTTCTGGAACGTTGATCAGACCGGTCATCGCCTGTTTGGGTGGGATACGCCAACCGGCCATCCCGATCGGGCCGAGTATTGGGCCAACACTAATGCACTGCTGCGATCGTGGAATTGCTTTTACACCATCCCCCAATCGTGGGGCGGGAATGTTGGCATCGACATCGTAGGCCAAACCCCTGCCGGCCTGTCGTGCGCTGGGATTGTTGATTTCTGGCTCCAGCGGATGCTGACCTACACGCCCACCGGTGATCTGCGCATGCTCCTGATTAACTTCCTTGCCCAAGGCGGCGATCCGAATCAGCCGCCGCAACCGTTGCGCGGCGCGCCCGATTGGGGCAGTGCCGAAGCGGTGCGTGATCGAATCAACACGATGGTGCAACTGTTGGCGATGAGTCCCGAATTCTGGCTGCGGTAAGCAGCACCCCATCTAAGGAGAACACTACAATGCAATGGACACGCCGTGAGTTTCTGATGGGTTGTAGCGCTGCGATCGCCGCGATGGCGGCGGCCCGGATCGGGCACTTGGCCTTCGCCGAGCCGGCCCGGCCGCAAGCGACCAATGAGATCTTTGTGCAAATCTTTCTGCGTGGCGGTTGCGACGGCCTCAGCCTGCTGAGCCCCTACGACGACAGCCACTACCGCACGGCGCGCGGATCGCTCGCGTTGCCGTTGAGCGGCGCCAACGCGCCGTTGCGAATCGACACTTACAACCCTTCGTACAACGCGAACAGCTTCGGACTCAATAGCAAGATGCCGCATCTGCGCGATCTCTACAACAGCGGCCATCTAGCTTTGATCCATGCCTGCGGGTTAGATGATGATACCCGCAGCCATTTTGATGCGATGGACTACATCGAGCGCGGGACGCCGGGCAACAAAACGACCAGCAGCGGCTGGATTACGCGCCACTTGCAATCGCAAGGCGGCGCGAGCAGTTTGCTGCCGGCAGTAGCAGCTAACACTGCTACACCGGCTTCATTGCTCAATTACGCGGCGGCAGTCGCGATGACATCGCCGAGCAGTTTCACGATTAGCACGCACTGGCGTTACAACCGCCCCAATGAGAATTATCCGTTCTTGACCACGCTCCGCGAGATGTACAACCGCAGCGCGATAAACCCACTGACCCCGGCTGGCCGGCGGGTAACGCAGGTGATCGATCTCATGCGGAATATGGGCAGCTATAACCCCACCAGTAGTATCGCGTATCCATCAGGAAGCTTTGGTGATGCGCTCAAGACGGTTGCCCAGTTGATTAAGGCCGAGATCGGCTTGCAAGTGGCGACGATCGACTTCGGTGGCTGGGATACGCACGAATCGCAGGCGAATAGCGATGGCAGCGGCTATCTGCCTGACCGACTTGGTATTCTGTCGCAAGGGATAGGTGCATTCTACAACGATCTGGCGATGCATCACTCGCGCCTGACGATCGTGGTGTTGAGCGAATTTGGCCGCCGACTGGGGCGCAACCAGTCGAACGGCACCGATCACGGGCACGGCAATGTGATGATGGTACTCGGCGGCAATGTGAATGGAGGCAGAGTGTATGGCACGTGGCCGGGATTGCACCCCGATCAACTCGATAAACGGCAAGATTTGCAGATTACGACCGACTTCCGGCAGGTGCTGAGCGAAATCTTGATCCGCCGGTTGGGCAATCCTCGGCTGGGAACCGTCTTTCCCGGCTTAGGGTCGTATATGCCGCTCGGCATTGTCCGGGGCACAGATCTGCCGCCGGTGCTCTCAGCAGCAGAAGCGGGGCCTGCCAATGCAGAGCATCGCGTGTTCGTGCCGGTGATTCAGCAGTGCCGGTAAGTAACTCCTTCTTTTGCGTTTACCCTGCGTAAAGGTGCTCTTCCCGTGCTCGCGGGAGAGTGCTTCGCCGCCTTCCGGCGGCGCGCAATGACAGGCCAGTATGTCATTGCGAGGGCACGCAGCACCCGAAGTAATCTCCCGCTTCAGCGGATACGATGCCTGAGAGGATGCAATCCGTACTCGCGGGGGATTACTTTGGTTGGGCGGCCCCGCGCTCCGCGGGGGCCACCACTCCCTCGCAAGGACAACTAGGACGAGCGGCTCGCAAGGATGCGAGCACACGATCCTAACCGATTGCCGGCACTTGTTGGCTGAGGCAGTGCCACGCCCCCAACCCCCAAACTACGTCGGTAGCATCGATGCCCACCACGCGCCGGTCGGGGAAGCAGCGCTGCAATACCTCGCAGGCGCGGTGGTCGTTGGGATGGTTGAAGGTTGGCACGATCACGGCGTGATTGGCGATGTAGAAATTGGCGTACGAGGCCGGCAGGCGCTGGCCTTGGAAGACCACCGGCGGCGGCATCGGGATGGTGAGCACCGTGAGCGGCTTGCCGGCAGCGTCGCGCATGAATTGCAGGCGACGGAGATTGTCTTGCAAGGCATGGTAATTCTCGTCGCTGGGATCCTCTTCAACGGCGGCGATGACCGTGCTTGGCGCGACGAAGCGGGCAATGTCGTCGATGTGGCCATCGGTGTCATCACCTACAATGCCCTCGCCGAGCCAGAGAATCGTATGCACGCCGAGCAGCTCGCACAGGCGTTGCTCGATCGCGGCCCGGTCGAGGTGTGGGTTGCGGTTGGGGTTGAGCAGACACTGCTCGGAGGTGAGCAGCAGACCGTTGCCATCGACATCGATCGAGCCGCCTTCGAGCACCATCTCGCCGCGGAAGCGCGGTACGCCGAGGTATTCGGCCATGCGGGCCGGAATTTGGTTGTCGAGATCGTAGGGCGGGTACTTCTCACCCCACGCATTGAACTCCCAATCGGTTGCGGCCAATTCGCGCCCATTGGGGCCATTGCGCACGACAAAGATCGCGCCGTGATCGCGGCACCATGCGTCGTTGGTTGGGAACTCGTGCAAGCGAATATCGCCGCTCGCGCCGGCCTCAGCCAAAAACGCGCGGGCCTGCGCGGCCATCGCCGCATCGTTAACATTGATATGCACTGTCTCGCCGCGGGCCAACTCGGCGACAAAGCGCGCGTAGACCGGCCAGATCCGGTCGATAATCCCCGGCCAGCTCGCCTCTTTATGCGGCCACGACAACCACGTCGCCTGATGCGGCTCCCATTCGGCAGGCATGAAATAGCCAAGTTCGGCAGGAGTCGCCATCACACCTCCTCCTCATCGATATAGCGGCGGGTAATCTCGCCGTAGGCATCGATCCGGCGATCGCGCAGAAACGGCCAATGGGTGCGTTGCACATCGATCTTGCCCAGATCGACCGGGGCAACCAGCACGACTGGCTCGTCAACCGGGGCGCGGGCAATGATCGTGCCCGACGGGTCGGAGATAAAGCTCTGGCCCCAAAACTCGATCCCGCCGGACGGATCGCCTTCATGGCCGGTGCGGTTGATGCTCACCACATAGCAGCCGTTGGCAATCCCGTGCGAACGCTGGATAGTCTCCCAGCTTTGGTGTTGGGCGACGCCATACTCGGCTTTTTCAGCGGGATGCCAGCCAATCGCGGTCGGATAGCAGAGCATGTCAGCGCCGCGCAGGGCGGTGAGCCGGGCGGCTTCGGGGTACCACTGATCCCAGCAGATGAGCACCCCGATACGAGCGTAGCGAGTCTTGAAGACCTTAAAGCCCAAATCACCCGGCGTAAAGTAAAACTTCTCGTAGAAGAGCGGGTCATCGGGGATGTGCATCTTGCGATACTTGCCCAGATAGCGGCCATCGGCGTCGATCACCGCCGCCGTGTTGTGGTAGAGACCCTCAGCCCGCTTCTCGAACAGGCTGGCGACGATCACCACACCCAACTCAGCCGCCAGCTTGCCAAGGCGTTCGGTGCTCGGACCGGGCACCGGCTCGGCCAGCGCAAAGTTGGCGTGATCTTCGCTCTGGCAAAAATAGAGCGAGAGAAACAGTTCCGGCAGACACACAATCTGCGCGCCTTGGGCCGCAGCAGTGCGAATGCCGGCCTCCGCCGCGGCCATATTGGTTTCCGGATCGGCGGTGCAGCGCATCTGCACCAAACCAACGTTAACAATGCGTTGGGCCATTTCACCTCTCCTTCAGGGCGGCTCACCACACGCCGCCAGCAATTAACCGTAATCGCCCTTGCCGGATCGCCTCTTCAGCGCCGGCGCCAGCAACATAGACCCACGCCTCACAAGGGCCGTTTGCAGTCTGCACCGTTATGACAACTCGCTCGTAGAGATTACCGGCGCGACCGGGCACAAAATCCTCTAACTTATCGAGCAGCGCCAACACCGGCTGATACTGGGCCGGCGCCACTTCCATCAGCTCACCGAAAACGGTCGAACCCGGCGGCACCAGATCAACCGCTCGGACGAGAAACGGGTACGGGCCAGCGGTATAGATCGCAGCGCCGGGCAACCAAGCCGGCGTCTCGCTTACCGTCTGCCCGGCCAGCAGGCGGGCATAATTCGATTGTCCCCGCTTTAACGTTCCGTAGACAAAAAATGGACGCATCAACTATTTTTCGCGGTATACTAACAACGACACCGCCACGCGGCACTCTGATACTATACCATCATTGTACGGGCAGAGCGGCGCTCTGCCCCAACGAGGAGCACATGCATGCCGATTGAGATCGCCCTCATGATCGAAGGCCAAAACGGGCTGACGTGGCCGCGCTGGCAGCGGCTAGCGCAAGCCGCCGAAGACCTCGGCTTTGCCGGTCTTTACCGCTCTGATCACTTCACCAACGCCAATCCGCCGGAAAAAGAATCGCTCGAACTGTGGATCTCGCTGGCATGGCTGGCTTCGCACACCAAACGGATTGAATTCGGGCCGCTGGTCTCGCCGGTCTCGTTTCGCCACCCGGCGCTCACGGCGCGGATGGCCGCCGCGGTTGATGATCTGTCTGGCGGACGGCTCCAGCTCGGCTTGGGAGCGGGATGGCAAGAGCGCGAACATACGATGTTCGGCTTTGACTTGCTGCCGGTCAAGGAGCGATTCCAACGCTTCGCCGAAGGGCTAGAGGTGGTGACGCGCCTATTACGCAGCGACACGCCGGTGACATGGATCGGCGAATATTACCAACTGCGCGACGCGATCTTACTCCCGCGTCCGCAACGACCCGGAGGGCCGCCAATCGTTATCGGGGGCAACGGCGAAAAGCGCACGCTTGCCCTCACCGCGCAATACGCCGACGAGTGGAACGCGGTCTTCGTACCGCCGGCGCGGTTCGCCGAACTCAACGCCAAGCTGAACGAATTGTTAGTCACCGCTGGCAGACCGCGCGCGGCGGTGCGGCGGTCGTTGATGATCGGATCGGTGTTCGGGCGCGATGATGCGGAAGTCGAGCGCCTGCTGGCCGGACGCGATCGGGCTAGCCTCCGTGCGCGCGGGATTCTGGTGGGTACCGCCGGCGAGGTTGCCGAGCAGATTCACGCCTTCGCCGCGGCAGGGGTTGAGCGGATCATGGTGCAGTGGCTGGAGTTAGATGATCTTGACCGGTTGAAAGCGTTTGCAACGCAGGTCTTGCCGCAAACAATGTAATACCATCAGCGTAATGCCATGCAGACACGTTGGCAAACCACACTCTGGATCATGTTCATCGCCCAATTTCTGTCGGCGATCGGCTTTTCGATCATCTTTCCCTTTTTGCCGCTGTACGTGGCCTATCTCGGCGTGGCTACGTTCGGCGATGTGGCGCTCTGGGCCGGGTTGGTCTTTTCGTTACAAGCGCTAACGATGGCCATCGCTGCGCCAATTTGGGGATCGCTCGCCGACCGGCTCGGCTACAAGCTGATGGTCGAGCGCGCCATGTACGGCGGCGCGATCATCCTCTTGTTGATGGGGTTTGCCCGGTCGGCGGAAGAACTCACCCTGTTGCGCGCGATTCAAGGGATGATTACTGGCACCATATCGGCGGCCAATGCGCTGGTCGCCACCGTCACCCCGCGCGAACGGATGGGCTTTGCGATGGGGACGTTGCAGATGGGCTTGTGGAGCGGCACTGCTGCCGGGCCGTTGATTGGCGGTCTCATGGCCGAGATGCTCGGCTTTCGGGCGACATTCATCACCACAGCGGCGCTCTTGCTCGCATCGGGGATACTGGTGACGGTAGGAGTGCGCGGAGGCGGGAAGGCGCCGGAGACATCGCAGCGCCAACGAACTAGCATGGTGCAGAGCTGGCTAAGCATCGCGCGCACTCCTGGCATCGGGCCGGCTTACGGAATGCGATTTCTAAGCAGCTTGGCGCAGACAATCCTGCTGCCGTTTGCGCCCCTCTTCATCGCCAGCCTGCTCAGTGCCGGCGATCCAGTCAGTGCCTTCACCGGACTGATCGTCGGCGTTTCGTCGGCAGCGGGCACGGCCACTGCCATCTGGCTCGGCCGGCTCGGCGACCGGATCGGGCACCGGCAGGTGTTGATGGGCAGCGCGTTGCTAGCAGGACTGGCGTTCGCACCGCAAGGGTTAGTGACAAATGTCTGGCAACTGCTGGTGTTGCAGGCGCTGAGCGGGGCCGCGATTGGCGGCATCACCCCCTCGCTGAGCGCGCTGCTTGGGCGGTACACGGACAGCGGCAGCGAGGGAGCGGTGTACGGCCTCGACAGTTCGATCGTCTCGGCAGCGCGGGCCGTAGCGCCCCTGATTGGGGCGCTGGTCGTAGGGCCGTTTGGGTTCGGCAGCGCCTTTTTCGTTAGTAGCGCCGCGTGTATCGCGATTGGTATCGGCGTGGCGCGCTTGCCGGCGGAAGAACGGCGATTAGCACCAGCAGATTAAACAGGAGGAGGTTGGATCGTGGCGCGCCGGTTCTGGATCACTGGTCTCGCCCTCGCGGGGGCCATCGGTGTAGGCGGATTATGGGCCCGGCAGCGGGCGTGCCGCTATGAACCGCTCTGCCATCTTGTGCGGCTCAACCTGTTGGGGTTCACCGCGTTCGGCGGCAAACCGGCGCCAACCGCGCAGATTGTCTTGTTTGGCGACTCGCGGGCCGCAGCGTGGCCAGCGCCAGCGGGATTCGCCATCGCCAATCGCGGCCTCCCCGGCCTCACCAGCACCCAAGCGCGTTTCCGCTACCGGTGGGACGTAAGCCCGCTCAAACCTACCTTAGTGATCGTCCAAGTAGGAGTCAATGATCTGACAGCGCTCGGGTTTGGGCATGCGGAAGAGCGCATCATGCAAACCATGGTTACCAACCTCGGCGCGATCGTGAACGAAGCGCGCAATGACGGCAGCCGGGTGATTCTCGCCACCATCTTTGGCCGCAGCCCTAACGACTACGAGCGGCGTGATCCGGAGACAGCACAGATACAGGCGGCGATTGAACAGGTGAATCGAACGATCCGGGCAATGGCAGCGCCGGATGTGCTCATCTTCGACAGCGCAGCGATGCTAGCTGATGAAAGCGGGTACGTTGCCGAGCGATACCAAGACGATCTCCTACACATCAATGCTGCAGGATATCGCATCTTGAACGAGGCGCTCGGCAACCTGCTGGCAGAGCAGCTACGGCGTTGAACGAATCGTCTCACCCTCCCCGCCGTAATTCGAGCGGCACCGCATCGAGCGACGCAAAGATCGGCACCTCGCGGCCAAGGGTCACACCGGTCATACCCACGGGGCAGACGTAGGCATACATCTCGACCCCTAGCGAACGAGCGGTGCGCAAAGCGCGGCTAAACGCACGGTCGATCGCCTCGTCAGGCGCGAACGCAACGCCTTGCGAACGCTGAATGATAAACACGACCGCCGACCGTTGCCCATTACGAGCAGCGTTGATCAATAGTTCGAGATGGTGGCTACCGCGCTCGGTGGGAGCATCGGGAAAGACAGCGACATTATCAACCACGCGCGTCACCGATTTCACTTCCAGCCAGCAGGTATCAAGCCCTTCACTCAGGCGAAAATCGATCCGGTGCGGACCGAGTTGCACTTCGCGTTGCACGCGGGAATAGCGGGCAAACTGCGGCAGAGCGCCCAAGGAGAGCGCCGCGGCGACGAGCCGGTTTGGCAAGTGGGTATCGAGCGACACCAAATCGTGCCCTTGATAGACTGCCACCACCTGAAACGCCGTCTTGCGGCCAACTTCTTCGCGCGGGGCAAGCAACAAACGCACGCCGGGCACGAGCATATCGGTCAGACGACCGCGATCAGCGAGATGGGCCCGCACCATCCGCCCACCCATCTGCGCCTCAACCAAAAACTGGCCGGAACGGGAAGCGAACGTTGCTTCGACCAGCGGCGCGCCGGTCGAGAGGGGCACCCGCACGGTGGGGTGAATATAGGGGCCGGTGTGTTGCTCTGAGTTCATAGTAATAGTATAGCATTCAACCAAAACAACATCAGCAATTCATTGCGTCATGTGCATCACGGCCTTTATTTGCCGCACGGATGACACCAACACAGACTATGGCAGCTTATCGCCAGTATTCAAGACCATTGCCTGAATTGTATGCACCATCACGCCAACTAGCCGCGCTTCTGTCGGCGGCTGCCAAACTGGTTCGACAGCGAGTTTCAGCGTAGTATGACCGGGGGGAAGCACAAGCATGACCGTATAAAGCCTTGGTTGAGTTGAAACGTTGACGGTCAACTCCGGCTGCGCGCCGCGAATAGTAACGGTTGATGGCGGTTGAAACGCTGACATGTTGATCTAAAACCTCTATAGTCCTTGTAAAAGTATCCCCCAACCTCATTCACGCCAAAGGCGTATAGCACGACCGGTTCGGCTTGTGGTCTGCGCCGCTCGATACTGCTGATGGTACAATTGAGGAGGAAGCTTGGCTACGAGGATACTCAATGCTGACCCATGATGACATTGCCCGCGTACTGGCATACTACGATGTCGGCGAGCTACGGTCGAGCCGGCCAGCGAGCCATGGCGCGATCAACGAAACGGCCTTCATTGAGACCACGGTTGGCCGGTTTGTCATCCGGCGCAACCGGCGCCATATTGGGTTTCAATCGATCAAGTTGCGCCATCGCCTGCTGGATTGGCTGCGCCAGCGCGGCTTCCCGGCGCCGCGGGTGTTGCCGGCGCACAACGGCGATACGGTGGTGATCCTCAATGATCGGGTGTACGAGCTAAGCGTGTTTATCATCGGCGACGAGTTTAACCCCAGCCGCCCGCGCCAACTGAGCGATATTGGCCGGGTGTTGGCCAGCTATCACCGCGCCGTGACCGGCTTTCCCAATCCGCCCCCACCCCCGCCGCCACGCTATTTGCCATCGAGCTTGAGCAGTCTGACCGAACGCCTGATTACCCGTGATTTGTTGGGAGACCTGACCGTTACGCTCCACTGGTACGAACGGCGGATCGCCGATTTGCGCCGGCAATTGAGTGATGAAGCTTACGCCGCGCTGCCGCACGTGCTGATTCACGGCGATATGCACCGAGACAACCTCATTTTCCGCGGCGATGCAGTGGCGGCATTAATTGATTACGACCAGATCGGCATCGACGCACGGCTGGTTGATGTGGCTGATGGATTGGTCGATATGGCGGTTGGCCCGCCGCCGCCCAATTGGTCAATGTGGGGAGTGTACCGCGCGCCGCTTGATCTTGAGCGGGTGAAACTGTTTTTGAGCGCGTATAATGCGATTGCACCGTTGTCAAAGAGTGAGGCGCAAGCGCTGCCGGCAATACTGGAAGTGATTTGGCTGCAAGGCAATCTGCGCCGCACCTTAAGCACGCCAGACGCTGAGCCAGATTACCACCTTGAGCTGTTAGGGCAAGGGCAGTGGTTGTCGAAATGGATGGATCACCACCGTGAGCAAGTGCTCGCCGCAGCGATGGTATACTAAACTTGTTCCTGATGATTCATTGCAGTACAGACGATAAGCTTGGCATGATGTGAAGCACACGTGGCCAATCCTCGTCCTTGCGAGCATTGCTGTGGAGGTCTCTTCATTGCACGGTTTGACCAAGACCCGCTCTGGCAACGTCAGAACGACACCGCTATCCGCCGCTACCGTCGCGGCATGGTAGAACGGTATGGCGCATTACCCACACTATCCAGCATGAGAATACGCATGCAGCGTTGGATGCGCGTTTTGGCCCGTCTCTGGACAATGATGCTGGCCAGCATAGTTGTAAGCTTGCTTGGCGGGCTATCCATCCGCTGGCTAGCGCCGGTATCGCCGTGGGTAACAGCGCCAACGGTGCAATTGCGCGATCCCTTGCCGCAGAGCCAAGCGGTGCCGCCACGCAGCACGATCACACTCGCGTTTAGCACGCCGATGAACCCCTTTACGGTCGCGCGCGCGCTGCGGATCGATCCGCCGTTAGCAGGATCGTTTGAGTGGTCGGACGATATGCAGATATTGCGGTTTGTGCCGGCGCAACCCTTGCAACCAGCCACAAGCTATCGCGTACAGGTGATGGCCAATGCCCAAAGCCGGTGGTGGCGACCGCTCGCGCAACCCCTCGACGTTGCATTTACCACCGCTGCGCAACCTGCCATCGTCGCTGCGCTGGCGCCACGCTTGCGCGACGCGCCGATCGCACTCGTCTTTAGCCAGCCGATGGTCGCCGCGAGCGCGGTTGGCCAACCGGCATCACTGCAATATGTGCAACTGGCGCCACCGTGGCCGCTGGAAGGACAGTGGCTCGATCCGCAAACCTTATTGTTGCAACCGGTCATCGCGTTTACCGCCGCGACAACGTACACCCTTACCCTTGACGCCAATCTGCGCGATGCGCGCGGCATCGAACTCGGCCAGCCGTTCCGGTGGCACTTTGCCACGCCTTGGCCAGCGTTGATCGCCCAAACCCCGCCACCCGGCGAACGGTGGGTGAACCCGCAACAGCCGCTGACACTGGTCTTTGATGCGCCGATCGATACCCGGCTGCTCAGCGCCGCTGTGACGATTACGCCGGCGATCAGCGGCGATTTCAGCAGCGCCACAACCGATGGCCGGTACACCGTTACCTTCACGCCATATAACGGCTGGACTCCCGGCCAAACCTATCACGTACGCCTCCAACCGCCATCCGCCAACCAACCGCTAGCCGAATGGCGCTTCACGGTGGAACCCGAACCGGCGCTGGTCGCTTCGTTTCCGGGGCAAGGCCAAACGCTGGCGCCGGGGCAAGAGATTCGCCTGATCTTTAGCACACCAATGGAGGATGCCGAGCTGCGATCAGGATTACGCTTTGATCCACCGGTGACGGAGGTTGAGCTACAGGTTGACGAGAATCGGGTTAATCTCCGACCCGCATTGCAGGCAGCCACCACTTATACGCTCACCGTCGCTGCCGGCACTCGTGATCGCAGCGGTGTACCGCTTGCTGAAGACGTTTCCCTCACTATCCGCACGGCGAGCGCGCCACCGCTGTTGCACATCACCAGCGATCCGATCATAAGTTTCCCCGCCGACGCGCAGCCGGCAGTGACGTTAGAGCGGATGAATGTGAGCACGGTTGATGCCCAACTCTACCAACTCGATGCAACAACGCTGGTGCGGGCGATCTCGCGCCGGCCAACCGAATGGTCTAGTTTTGTGCCCGAACGCTATGGTCAGCCGCTCGTGCGGGCTTGGCGAGAGACCTTTTATGACCCGCCAGACACCGTTATGCGCAGTCTACTGCCGTTGGCAACCAACAGCGCCGGCGATCCGCTACCGGCGGGAGCATACTACTTGCGCTTGACGACCGGCAATGGTTTGCGCGTCGACCGGCTGATCCTGATTTCGGCCCTGCACCTGACAATGTTGCCAAACGGCAATGAGGTGTTGCTCTGGGTGACAAGCAGTGGCAATGGCGCACCGGTGAGCAATGTTGCGGTGAGTGTCTATGCCGGTGAAACGATGCTCGCTCGCGGCAACAGCAACGAGCAAGGGCTTTGGCGGATCAAGGCAGACGCGCTAGGCTTGGCGAGTGCCAATGCGCCGGCCCGTACCCTGATTGCGCTTGCCGAAAGCAATGGGATCGCCCTTGCCCGCGAAGACATCACCACCATCCTTCAACCACGCACCCAAGCCCTGCTAATGTCTGACCGGCTCAGCTACCGTCCGGGGGGGACGGTGCGCATTAGCGGGGTGGTGCGCGAACGGCAAGCTGATGGCCGGCTGAGCTTGCCGGCTGCCAGAACGTGCGACCTCCAACTCGACGGCCAGAACGTGCTCGACGAGCCGCGCGCCGTGGTCTGCACGGTGAACGAGAACGGGAGGCTAAATGGCAGTCTCCAACTGGATGCCCGCACAGCGCCCGGTTGGTATACGGTGCGCGTCTCCGTTGGCGATACGACGTATGCGATCCCGATCAGGGTGAGTGTGCCGGCGACCGGCGCCACCGCGCGAGTGATCCCGATCCGTCCGGCAGGGTTGGCGGTTGATGTCACCCGCGCCGATCTACCTGTCAGCGGCGCAGTAGTGAGTTGGACATTACGGATTGCCACGTTAGCCACGGCAGAACTGGATGGGGTAGATGGTGAAGTCACCGGCGCAACCAGTGAAACCCAAGCGAGTGCAGTGACTGATGCGAGCGGGAGAGCGGTGATCAGCTTGCCGGCTGACGAGAATCTGCTACGCCCGCTGCGCTACACCCTTCACCTCACGGTGGAATTGCCGGACGGCGAGCAGATCGAACGCACCACTGAGGGGGTGATCACGCCGCGCAGCCCTCGCTTGGCGATCACGATGCCCGCCGTGATCGAGCGCAACGAACGGGCAAGCGTCACCACAACCTTACGCACGGCTGATGGCCAGCCTATCGCCAATACACTGGTTGAAATCGAACTCCGGCGCAACGCTGCCGAACCGTCGCTGCTGATCCGGCGGGTGCGTACTGGGGCCGATGGGCAAGCCACCGCTGAACTCGTCACCTTAGCGCCGGGCCGGTATGAACTCACGGCGCGCGCCGGAACAGCGCTCACCCGCAAAGAGCTGTGGGTGGCGGGATCGAGCATCGGTACTGCCGAACCACGGATCATTGCCGATCGACCAACCTATGCCGTTGGCGACGTTGCCCGCCTCTTGTTCACCGGGCCAAGTGGCGGCGGAACGGCGCTGGTGATCGTTGGCCAAGGCGAAAACGCGCTGGTCAGGCAAGCGAACGCCCGCCCCGGCAATCTCATAACCATACCGATCAGCGCCGATATGGCGCCGGTGACGGCAATCACCGCCTTGATCGACGATGGCGTGCGGGTATGGAAGACTGCAACCACGATTCAGATCGACCCGCCGCCGGCGCCGTTCATCAACCTCACCCAGCGCGAAGCGTTGCCCGGCGCGACCATACCCATAACGGTCACGGCAGCCACCGATGATCTGCTGGTGATGCTGAAGCCTATTCACGCACCGCCCACGAATCTGGATCGCTGGAATAGATCGCTCTTGCCGGGGCAACCGGCAGTAGGGACACCCAGCAGCTTAGCCGGCATCGATGTCCTTGCTAGTGTGCAATCCTCCAACAACCAACACGAAATCACTGTGCGCTTACCTAACCAGCAGGGACGCTGGCGACTTGAGGTGATCGCGATCGATCCTGCCGGCATCGCTAGCAGCGCTAGCACGTTGATCGATACTAGCCAGCCGGTGGAGGCGATTGCAACGCCACTGCCGGCATTGCGGCCAGCCGATACCGCGCTTGCGACCTTGATCCTGCGGAACGTTGATGGGCAAGAGCGCACCATCCGCGCACGGCTATGGCTCAGCGGCGGCGTGTTGCTCGATCCGTTCGAGCAAACCGTGCGCGTGCCGGCTGGCGCAACGGCACCGGTGTTCTGGCAGGTGCAAGCGAATGCTTCGATCATCGGGTTGCGCTACGAAGTGATCGATAGCGTTAGCCTGCCGCCAATCGAATACGCCGTGCCGGTACGCAAAGAGGCGCAGCTCCCAGCGACGGCGCAAACGTGGGTGACGGCCAGCGCGATTGAATTGACCCTGCCCGACGGCGACAACGACGTGGCCATCGCAGCTAGCGCGCGGGCCGCCTTGGCCGATCAGGCGCAACAGCTGCTGCAAACGGCCACGCCAACGGCTGAAGCGCTGGCGGCGGCGGTGATCATTGGCCGCATGCTGGAACGTACAGCGGCCACCAACGCAGAAGCAGAGGAGTGGCGCGCGCTGAACGACCGCGCGCTCACCCAACTGCGTGCGCTGCGCAACAGCGATGGCGGGTGGGGTTGGTGGCCCGGCAGCGGATCTGACCCATTTGTGACGAGCTTTGTGCTGGAGGCGATTGGTCAAGCCGAACCCGCAAGCCGGTTGCGCGAGCTAAGCGAACCGGCACTGGCGTACCTGCACCAGCGCCGGCTCGCCCAACCCGCCGATGCGCAAGCGTATACTGATTATGTCATGGCAATCTATGGCGAACGAACGGGACAACCAGCCCTCCCCGCTGGCGCCGGCCCGGCTGGACGCGCCTTCACCGCTTTGAGCGCCACGACCGAGCAGAGCGCACTGCTGGCGCCGTTGTTGAACACAGCGAGCAGCGGCTTGCCGTGGGCCGGCGCTGACGGGATGCCACCTAGCGCAGTGGCCGTCAGCGCCAGCGTGGTGCAAGCGTTAGCCACCGAACGTCCAGCGGATCCGCGGTTAGCCCCGTGGCGGGCAGCGCTGTTGCGGCAATGGCAGGGAAACGGCTGGCCAACGCCTTACGAAGCAGCACGGGTGGCACTGGCCCTCGGCCCGACTTTACTTGACGGCAATGCGCGCGTGAGGGTGGAGCACGACACTGCCGACCTCACCGCCGAACGGCCAATCAGCGGCGTCGAACGGTTCCGGCTCGGCGGCGGCACGCTCCGGGTTGAGCCAACCAACGGCACGGCGCTGATCGCGGTGCGCAACCCGGCCAGCAGCGCCGGCCAGCCGGGAGCGGTGCGAGCGCGGTTGCGGTATCGAACGGACACGGAACCAAGCGCGATTGATCAACCGGTTGAGATTGAGCTGCTGCTGATCGTGAGCGAACCCATCTTCCGGTTAGAGGCCGCCATCCCGCTGCCAGCCGGGATCACGCCGGTCAAGGTTGACGCCGGGGCCAGTTTCGCCTACCAGCAGATCGACCGCGAATGGCGGCAGGTACAGCTTGGCGGGACTGCAATCGCCCCCGGCGTCTATCGCGTCATCATCACGGCGCAAGCTGCCATTGCGGGAACCTTTGCCATCCCACCGGCGATGATCACAGCGCCGGGGAGTGATATTGCGCCAGTTGTAGCATTCACGCAAGAGATGATCACGATTGAACCAGCGATCCGGTAAGCAGGCATAACCGCCCAAATGCGAGAAGCATGATGAGATGAACACAACTATCCTGACCACCGAACGGCTTTGGCTGCGAGTCATGGGGCCGCGCGACAACGAAGCGGTGCGCGGCTACTTCCGCCGCGCATGGACGTTCGGCGAGGATTGGTTGCCGCTGCCGCCTGATGACTTTTTCACCTTGCAGGGCCAGCGCTGCCGGTTGGCGGCGGAAGAAGAGGCTCGCCACGCCGGGCACAACCTGCGCCTCTTCTTGGTGCGGCGCGATGACCCGCTCGAGCGGATCTGCGGCGATATCTGGATCGATTGCATTGAGCGAACGGTGCGCCACGCCGCAATGATCGAATGCCGGATGGAGGAGCGCTCGAGCCGGAAAGGGTATATGGGCGAGGCTTTAACTGCCGTGATCAGATATTGCCGCAATGAATTGGGACTGCACCAGCTTGAGGCGTTGATCGCGCCGGCGCATGCGGCAGCCTGCCGGCTGGCTGAACGCTGCGGGTTTCAGCCGTTGGAAGGGGTGACGTGTTGGCGGCGGATTGGGTTGGGGTGGGTAGAACATCAGGTTTATGCGGTGGAATGGTGACATTGTAGAGACGCACCGCCGTGCGTCTTTACAAGGCCGTGCGTCTTTACGATATTGTTTGATCGCGATTATTGTTGTAGCAGGGATATTGGCTGGGGATGCGCCGAGCCCGCGCTGGTTGATCACGGCGCCGATCGCGGTGCGCGGGCCGATCGGGCTGTTGGCGATCGGGATCAACAGCCATCTCGCTACCCGCTACCCCGACGCGGCAACTATGCCCATCCCAGCGGCAATCGTTGCCGATCTCGGCGTGCACTGGGTGCGCGAAGATCTGCATTGGCACCGCATCCAACCCCAACCCGGCGTCTGGGATTGGGTCTTCACCGATGCCGCACTCTACAGCCTGCGCCGGCAGCGCTTGCAGGTGCTTGGCGTGCTGGGGCCGGCAGTAGGTTGGGCCACGCCCGACCCTACCGATCCTCCCAACCTGATCTCATTCGCACCGCCCGATGAAGCAGCGTTTGTCGCTTACGCCGAAGCGGTGGTCACGCGCTACCGCCATCTCGTCAAGCACTGGCAAATCTGGAACGAACCGGATCAAGCGATCTTCTGGCGGCCCGCGCCAGATCCAGCCCGCTACACCCAGCTCTTGATCAAGACGGCACAGGCGATCCGGGCCATTGATCCGAGCGCCACGATTGTGCTGGGAGGGATCAATCCCTTTGATACGACCTTTCTGCGCGCTATCGCTGAATACGGCGGCTGGAACGCCTTTGATGTGATTGCCATTCACCCCTACGTCGATCCACTCAACCCGGACGAGGGCAACTTGATCGCCGCCGCCGACAGTGTGCGCGCAGTGGCGGCACGCTACGGGCCAAAGCCGATTTGGGCCACTGAGGTGGGATGGGCCAGCGGCCCCGGCGACCGCGACGCGCTGGGGTTGACGAATGCCGCGCAGCAGGCGGCCTATCTCGCCCAAGCCTATCGCGCGCTCTGGCAAGGCGGCGTCAGCCACGTCTTTTGGTATATGCTCAAAGACGACCCGCACAATCCCTATGGCTTGTTCGCGTATGGCAGCGGACGGGCCGACTTTAGCCGGCCCAAGCCGGTGGCGGAGGCGATGCGCCAGCTAGCGGCTATCTTAGCTCTTCCCCAAACGCCCCTCACCAGTGCGACACTCCTGATCGATGGCGGCCAGCCCGCGCGCTGGCAGCGGCCCACCCAACCCAACGGCTCGCTCCGGCGTGATAACGGTTTCCTCTATCTCACTTACCGCTTCACCACCCGCGCGAATGATTATGTCGTGTTCGAGCTAAGCGACCCTATCCTCTTACCGGCTGAAACAACTGCGCTGGCCGTTCAGCTCTACGGCGATGGCAATGGCCACCGGCTGCGGCTCTGGCTGCGCGACCGCGAAGGCGAAGTGTTTAGCGTGACCGCCGGCGTGATTGGCCCCCCGGCGTGGCAAACGCTCATCACGCCGGTCAGCCGCCGTCCGGCGCAGTACGAGCGAGTCGCCGGCGGCGGCAACGGGCGGCCCGATTGGCCGTTGGCGTTGCAGGCGGTGGTGATCGATGACGAGTACGACCGGTGGAGCGGGTTTGGGGAAGTGCGCATCGCGTGGATCGAAGCGTTGGGGGAAGCGGAATAGCCACAAAGATGTTTGTGTGGCATAGCCACAATAAAGACACAGAAGACACAAAAATGGTTTTGCGCCTTTTGCGCCTCTTCGTGGCTATTCCATTTGTGTCTTTTGCATCTCTTCGCGGCTATTCCTACCCATCCTTGACGCAATGCGCCGCCCGGCGTATACTGTCACTCAACGGCGATGAAGGGGACGAGTAGCTGCCGCTTGCCCGCCAGCGAGCCCGGGACGGTGGAAGCCGGGTGGAACCGGTGGCAGTGAAGATCACCCCTGAGCCGGCAGGTGAACCGCGTGGTTGGTTGCCCCGCGCAGTAGCCGCGCCCGGACTGCCCACCGTTATCGGGGCAGAGCGTTGTTTGACGCTCACTGAGTGCGACGCGCGCCCAATTGTGTGCGCCGTCGAAATGGGGTGGTACCGCGGGGTTGATCAGCCTCGTCCCCTTTCGGGGATGAGGCTTTTTACATTGGCGCGCACGGAGGTTGCATGTTTAAGCCGGTTGATCCGAATGTCAAGTTTCCCCAACTCGAAGAGGATGTGCTGGCGTGGTGGGATGCCAACGACGTGGTGGCGAAGTCGTTGGCCGCCGGCGAGAAGCCGTTTGTCTTTTACGAGGGGCCGCCGACCGCGAATGGCCGCCCCGGTTTGCACCATACCATCTCGCGCAGCTTCAAAGATGTGATCTTGCGCTATCGCTCGATGCAGGGCTATCGCATTATTGGCCGCCGCGAGGGATGGGATACCCACGGCCTGCCGGTTGAGATCGAGATCGAGAAGAAGCTCGGCTTTAGCGGCAAGCCCGACATCGAGCGGTTTGGCATCGCTGAATTTAACCGCCTCTGCCGCGAAAGCGTCTGGGAGTATATCCAAGAGTGGAAGGCGTTTACCAAGCGGATCGCGTTCTGGCTGAGCGAAGAGGCTTATATCACCTACGAGAACGATTATATCGAGTCGACGTGGTGGATCTTCCGCCAGTTGTGGGATCGCGGCTTGCTCTTCCGCGACTACAAGGTCACGATGCACTGCCCGCGCTGCGGCACTAGCCTCAGCGACCACGAAGTTAGCCTCGGCGCGCGCGACGATGTCGATGATCCGAGCGTTTATATCAAGTTCCGCGTGAAGGGTGTGACCGTGCCGCCGCCGGCGGTTGACGGCACGCTCGAAGGCGCGTTTTTGGTGGCTTGGACGACGACGCCATGGACGTTGCCGGCTAACGTGGCGCTGGCCGTCAAGCACGACGCCGAGTATGTCGAGGTTGAGCATAGCGGCGAGCGGTTGGTGATGGCGGCGGCGCTAGTCAATCAGGTCTTGCCCGCCGAGAGCTTCACCGTGCTGCGCCGGTTCCGCGGCAACGATCTGGTCGGCCTCCGCTACGAGCCGCTCTTCCGCGGCGTGCCCGGCGCCGGCGATACGGTCGATTGGGAGACGGCCTACCGCGTGATCGCCGATGAGATCGTCAGCCTCGACGATGGTAGCGGGATTGTCCATATTGCGCCGGCCTACGGCGACCTCGACATCGGGCGCAAGCACGGCCTGCCCACCCTCTTCTCGGTCGGATTGGATGGCCGCGTGTTGCCTGAATTTGCCGAACTCGGCTTCGCCGGCAAGTTCTTCAAAGAGGCCGATCCCGACATCACCCGCAACCTCAAAGCGCGTGGCCTGCTCTTGCGCAGCGGGCGCGTGCGCCACTACTACCCGTTCTGCTGGCGCTGCAGCACGCCGTTGCTGTACTATGCCAAGCGTTCATGGTACATCCGCACCACTGCCTTTAAGGCCGATCTGGTCGCCAACAACCAGCAGATCCACTGGGTGCCCGAACACATCCGCGATGGCCGTTTCGGCAACTGGCTGGAAAACAACATCGACTGGGCGATCAGCCGTGAGCGGTATTGGGGCACGCCGATCCCGATCTGGACGAACGCTGACGGCTCGCACATGGTCTGCATCGGTTCGCTGGCCGAGCTGGAAGCAAAGGTGGGCCGCTCGCTGCGCGACCTTGACCTGCACCGACCCGCCATCGACGAGGTGGTCTGGGAAGACCCTGAACACGGCTTGATGCGCCGGATTCCCGACGTCGCCGACTGCTGGTTCGACAGCGGTTCGATGCCAGTGGCACAATGGCACTACCCGTTCGAGAATCGTGACGTGTTCGAGATGGCGCATCCCGCCGACTACATCTGCGAGGCGGTTGACCAGACCCGCGGCTGGTTCTACACCTTGCACGCAGTCAGCACGCTGCTCTTCGACCGGCCCGCGTTCAAGAACGTGATCTGTCTCGGTCACATTCTCGACAAAGACGGCCAAAAGATGAGCAAGAGCCGGGGCAACGTGATCGAGCCGCAAGAGGTGATCAACAGCTACGGCGTTGATGCCTTGCGTTGGTACTTGTTCACCGCCGCGCCTCCCGGCAATGCCCGCCGCTTCAGCATGGATCTAGTCAGCGAGAGCATGCGCAAGTTCCTGCTCACGCTCTGGAACACGTATGCCTTCTTCGTCACCTACGCCAACCTCGACCAGTGGCAACCCAACAGCGGGCGCGCCGCCGAATTGCAGCCGATCGACCGCTGGGCGCTGGCGGCGCTCAACCAGCTCGTGCAAAAGGCGACCGACGCCTTCGAGGAGTACGATGTCTATACCGCCGCCAACGCAATCGAGCACTTCGTTGACGAGCTGTCGAACTGGTACGTGCGCCGCAACCGCCGCCGCTTCTGGAAGAGCGAGAGCGACGCCGACAAAGAGTCCGCTTACCAGACGCTCTACACCTGTCTGGTGACGGTGGCGAAGCTGGCCGCGCCCTTCACCCCGTTCGTCAGCGAAGCGATCTACCGCAATCTGGTCGCCGAACACGACGCCGCCGCGCCAGAGAGCGTTCACTTGGCGCGCTGGCCACAAGTGGATCGGGCGCTGCTCGATGAGCAACTGGTCGCCGACACCGAAGCCTTGCTGACTGCGGTCTCGCTGGGGCGGGCGGCGCGCAAGCAGGCCAACCTGAAGGTGCGCCAGCCGCTGAGCGAACTCTGGCTGCGGGCCAGCACGCCGGCGCTGCTCAACGGCGTGCGCCGTTTCGAGGCCGAGCTGCGCGATGAGCTGAACGTCAAAGCGGTGCGCTACCTCGACGCCAACAGCGCCGTGGTCGAGTACCGTCTGAAACCGAACCTGCGCCTCGTCGGCAAGAAGTTTGGCAAGCTGGTGCCGGCGCTGACGGCGGCGTTACGCGATCTGAGCGGCGATACCGCGCGCGCGGCGGCGCAAGCGGTGGAAGCCGGCCAACCGGTGCGCCTGCCGGTTGACGGCCAAGAGATCGAGTTGCTGGCCGAAGAGGTGCTGGTCGAGAGCAGCGCGCCGGCGGGGTACGCGGTGGCCGAAGCTGATGGCATGCTGGTGGCGTTGAACACGACGGTGACAGAAGAACTGCGGTTGGAAGGCGCGGCCCGCGACCTCGTGCGCTACATCCAAGACGCGCGCAAGAGTGCGGGGTTAGCGATCAGTGATCGCATCCGGCTCTTCCTCACCAGCATCGATGAAGCGGAGTTGCTGGCGGCCACCCTAGCCCAGCACGGCGCGTACATCCAAAACGAGACCCTCGCCGTCGAGTTAGCAGTCAGCGCACCGCCAGCCGGCGCCTACACCGCCGCCGACGAATTCGGCGACGGCGCCGTGACGGTCGGGATCGTCAAAGCATAGGGACGGATCACGATGCGCCTGCGACCACGGTGCAGCGGCGGGGCCGGAGTGGTACGTACTGCCACCGGCCTCCGCCTCATCCGCCCACCCGGCCCCGCCAACCGCTACCGCAACGCCCAACTCGACGACTTTGGCAGGCAACCCGGCCCGCCGCGCGCATTGCGTCCACCCTACACCCTCCGCCTGCGCGCGCGCGCCTCGCATCCGGCAGAGCAACTGGTGGGCACCGCTGGCTTCGGCCTGTGGAGCTACCCATGGGCATGGCCG
>NZ_DAOTWH010000111.1:0-10034 GCF_034435895.1 Chloroflexus sp. | reverse complement strand
GAGCAATCCCATTATTGCTCAATCATGCTACGGCGCGGCCCATCACCACGCGTGCCTGTTCAGGTGCCAACCTACTCACCCCTCAGCCCACCGGCTGGGGGTGTTGTGTTTGGTGGGGGGTTGTTCCGTGTTTCCCGGTCATGGTTCACGGATGCAAGCCACGGCCATCCAATCTCCGGCTGTAGCGCAGGCAAATGCTGAAGGGGTGCCTCCCGTGCTCGCGGGGGATGGCATCGCCGGGCGCTACACGGCTTGCACTGATAGCGGGGGAAGACGTAATGACTTCGCCGCCGTTTGAAACAGATGCTCCACACTGGCTCGTAAGCCGTTATCCCGCTGGCGTGTGGCAAGACAACGGCCACTAGCCACTATGAGATTTCTCCCAGCGAGCTAGTTTCAAGATGGGCCATCACATCCCTGCTCAACTAATGGCCCGCGCCTGCAATGGCCAGTAGCACCGCCTGAGATAAGCCCGCGCGAGCCGGGCGGCATGCGCGACCGCTCGCGCCGTAGCAGGGCTGAGCACTAAACTGAGCGAGGTGTCGTAGGCGGGGATGGTGATTAAGACTGCGCGCGGCGCGCGACCATACAGGATGCGAGCAAGGGTTAATAACGTTGCCGGATCACTCTGGTGACTCGAGGTGAGGCAGGTGGCCGGTTCGATGAGCCGCACTTCGACGTTCGTGCGATCAACTGCGGCATCGAGGAAGATGACCCGGCGTGAGCGAGCAATGATCGCCGCTAGTTCTGGTGTCAGTTGGGCCTGCGTGATCACTTGTAAGCCGGCAACACGCCATTGCCGCATCAGCTCGGCTGCGGCTTGCCCAGCGTAATCATCGCCACGCACCGGGCTGCCGTACCCGATGATCAGACCCTGCGGCGCGACTGCCGGGCATCGACGCTGGCAGATGTGGCCCATAGCCAACCCTTTCCGCGAGGTGCTTGGTAAGAGTAGTAACAATTATAACGCAAAAAACTTGAGATGACGATAGGGTATCGTTGTAAAATTTCCACTGCTTGAACGTTGCCGTCTGTGAATAATATCTTTGTGGTGGCTTCTCTCGCCATCTATATCATTGCGATATACAGTGTGCGTTAGCCCATCGCTGGCTGTTGGTTCGCGCGTATCCAGCGACGCTGCTGCTACGAGTCAGAAATGGCTGCGGGCGAACTTGGACATAACGCCGGGTTGCCCAACCCCGTCCGCAGCAACGATATGATGATTGGCGCGGCTCGCAATCGCGAGCTGCATTCCTTTACCGCCGCCTTAACGGCTTACCCGATCAACCAGCTCGCCTTGTGCGTCGTACAACTCGACTTCCATCGCCATCTGCCCCACAGCGTGGGTCGAACAACTCAGACACGGATCGTAGGCCCGCACCCCGGCTTCGATCCGGTTGAGAATGCCTTGATCAAACTGGCCGTTGCGGATGTAGCTCTGGGCAATCTGGCCGACTGTGCGGTTAATGGCCAAATTGTTCTGGCCGGTGGCGATGATCAAGTTCACATCCGTAATCAAACCCTTTTCATCGACCGTGTAGTGGTGGAAGAGCGTGCCGCGCGGCGCTTCGCTCACGCCGACCGCCTCGCGGCGATTGACGCCGGCGTCGGCGCGGAGCTCGTTTGAGAGCAGGTCGTTGTCTTCGACCAGCATCTCCATGCGTTCGAGCGCAGCGATAATCTCGATCAGTCGGGCATGGTGGTAATAGAAGCTGCCCTCGATCACCGGCCCGGCTTGCTCACGTAGTTCGCGCAGCTCGGTATCGGCCCGCGTCGCTCCCATAGTGGTGCAGACGTTAAGCCGCGCCAATGGCCCAACCCGGTACATCCCACCCGGATAGCCGAGCGCCCGAATGTAGGGGAACTTCAGGTAGCTCCACGGTTCGACCGCTTCGCCGATGACATCGCGATAATCGATCGGATCGAGTTCGTCGATCAAAATTTTGCCGGTATGATCGATCACGCGCAATTTGCCGCCGTAGTGCATCCAGCGCCCTCCCGGCCCGACCATGCCCAGATAAAGGCTGGGAAAGACGCCAAAGGTCTCGATTTCGCGCTGGTAGCGTTCGGTCAGATGTTTCAGTCGCCCGATTGCATCGAGCGCGATCGCTAACATCTCAGGGATCTTGGCGCGAATCTGGTCGCGCCCACTTTCGCTTAAACCGCTGCGCACTCCTCCCGGCACGGCCCATGCTGGGTGAATCTTGCGCCCTCCTAGCAACTCGATCACTTCTTGCCCAAACTGGCGCAGCCGGATGCCGTTGCGGGCAAGGTTGGGATCGGCAGCGATCAACCCGAAGACGTTACGTTGAGCCGGATCGCTGTCAAAGCCGAGCATCAAGTCAGGGCCGCTGAGATGGAAGAAGCTCAGCGCGTGCGATTGGATAATTTGGCCGAGATTCATCAACCGGCGTAACTTTTCGGCTGCCGGCGGAATGAGCACCGCCAGCAGACCGTCGCCGGCGCGGGCCGAGGCCAGCAAATGGCTAACCGGGCAGATGCCGCAAATGCGCGCCGTAATGCCGGGCATCTCCCAGAATGGACGCCCAATGCAGAAGCGCTCGAAGCCGCGAAACTCGGTGACGTGAAACCGGGTCTCGGCGACATCACCCGCTTCGTCGAGGTGAATGCTAATCTTGGCATGGCCCTCGATGCGCGTGACAGGATCGATGACGATACGTTGGCCCATCGCGCACTCCTTGTATGTATGGTGATGGCAGCGTCGCGAGGTGACGATAGTAGTCGCGTCACTGCCACTATGAGTCTATCCATAGCGAATATCAGCCGCCGGTTCGCGCCCCTCAATCAACGCTTCCAGCAAGGCCCGAATCCGTGACGCCGAGGGCGGGCACCCCGGCAAGTAGTAGTCAACCGGGATGACATGATGCACCGGCGCCACTTTATCGAGCAGCACCGGCACGATCCCCGGATCGAGCGGAATGACGCCACCCGGATCGCCGTGTTCAATGTAGACCTGTTGCAAGACGTTCTGGGCCGGGCCGAGCGGATTGCGTAGCGCGGTGACATTGCCGGTGACGGCGCAGTCGCCGAACGAGACGATGATCTTGCTATGGCGGCGCGCCGTACGGGCCAATTCGAGATGCTCGTCGTTGGCGATCGCGCCTTCGATTAAGGTCAGATCAACATTGGGCGGGAAGCGTTTGGTGTCGGCGATCGGGCTATAGACCAAATCGGCGCGCGCGGCCAGCTCGATCAGCCATTCGTCGAGATCGAGCAACGACATGTGGCAGCCCGAACAGCCGCCTAACCAGATGGTAGCAATACGTAGCCGGCTCATGCATCTCTCCTTGCGCGCCTACCAGCGCTGTTTGCGCGCTTCGACAATCAACGCAATGCGTTCGCTGGCATGGGGTCGTTCGCCGACCGTGACTCCGCGCGGGAAGATCGCGCCGGTCGGGCAGGCGAGTTGGCACTTGCCGCAACTGGTGCAGGTGCTCGATGTGCCCCACGGCTGGTTCATATCAGTAATCACCCGCGCATCAACCCCGCGTCCGGCCACATCCCACGTATGCACGCCTTCGATCTCGTCACAGGCGCGCACGCAGCGGGTACAGAGCACGCAGCGGTTGTGGTCGATGCCGAACCGCATGTGCGAAATATCGACCGGGCAGTCGGGTGAGAGGTATTCGTAGCGCACGTGATCCATCCCGACCATGCTGGCCAGCCGTTGCAGTTCGCAGTTGCCGTTGGCCACACACACCGCACAGACGTGGTTACGTTCGGCGAAGAGCAGTTCGATGATCTGTCGCCGGTAGGCCTGTAGGCGCGGCGTGTTGGTATGCACGACCATCCCTTCGCTGACCATCGTCATACAGGCTGGCTGCAACCGGCGCTGGCCTTCAATTTCCACCAGACACAGCCGGCATGCCCCCACATCAGACAGGCCGTCGAGGTGGCAGAGTGTCGGAATCGTGATCCCGGCTTCGCGGATGGCTGCCAGCAGCGTCTCGCCGGGGCGGGCCGAAACGAGATGTCCATCAATGGTAAGCGTTTTAGCTGCCATGGTCGCCCTCCGCGCCGATCAACTCCTCGTATTCGTGCCGGAAGTAGTGCAAGGTGCTGAGCACCGGATTAGGGGCCGATTGGCCTAACCCGCACAGACTCGTCTCGCGCATCAGCTCGCAGAGTTCTTCAATCTTGACTAGATCGCTGGCATGCGCTTGGCCGTTCCGCAGTTTGGTCAACATATTCAGGAGCTGCACCGTTCCCACCCGGCACGGAATGCACTTGCCGCACGACTCGTCTTTGCAAAACTCCATATAAAACCGGGCGACATCAACCATGTTGGTATGTTCATCCATCACCACCATGCCGCCCGACCCCATAATCGAGCCAACCGCAGCCAGCGACTCGTAATCGACCGGCGTGTGAAACAGGCTGGCCGGAATGCAGCCGCCCGACGGGCCGCCGGTTTGCACAGCCTTCACCGGCGTACCATCGGGTGTGCCGCCTCCCATCTCTTCGACAATCTCGCGCAAGGTAATGCCCATTGGCACTTCGATCAGGCCGGTGTTGCGAATCTTGCCGGTAAGGGCAAAGATCTTGGTGCCCTTGCTCTTCTCGGTGCCAATGCTGCTGTACCATTCCGGGCCGTTTTCGATGATCGCAGTAACATTAGCGAACGTTTCGACGTTGTTGATCAACGTTGGCATCCCCCACAAGCCGCTCTCGGCGGGGTAGGGCGGGCGGGGGCGCGGTTGGCCACGCCGGCCTTCAATCGAGGCGATCAGGGCCGTCTCTTCACCGCAGACAAACGCGCCAGCGCCGACGCGGATATCGACCCGGAAGTTAAAGCCGCTCTCGAAGATTTGCGCGCCGAGCAACCCATGCCGGCGGGCTTGCGCGATCGCTTTTTGCAACCGCTCGATCGCCAGCGGATACTCGCCGCGCACGTAGATAAAGCCTTGCTCGGCGCCGACGGCATACGCCGCAATCGCCATCCCCTCCAGCACCAGATGCGGATCGCTCTCAAGAATGCTGCGATCCATAAATGCACCGGGATCGCCCTCATCGGCATTGCAGATCACAAACTTGCGCTCGCCGGGGCTTTTCGCAACGGTGGCCCATTTCAAGCCGGTTGGATAGCCGGCGCCGCCACGCCCGCGCAGGCCGCTGCGGGTAATGGCTTGAATAACTTCAGCGGGGGTCATCTCGTGAATCACGTGATACAACGAGCGATAGCCTCCCACCGCAATATAATCTTCGATCCGGTCAGGATTGATCAGACCGCAGTGACGGCGGACAACCAACAACTGGCGGGTGAAGAAGGGATGGTCTTGGTCGCAGCGGGCAACATGGCATGCGTGACCATCAAACGCTGCAACAATCTCGGCGGCATCGTCTGGCTTCACATGCTCGAACGTCTCGCCTGACGGTTCGATGCGTACAATCGGCCCGCGCCCGCACAAGCCAAGACACCCGACAGCGCCGACATCTATCTCGACCTGCCGGCCCATTTCGGCTAATAGGCCTTCAAGCCGGCGTTTGATCTCTAATGCGCCTGACGCTTGACAGCCGGTGGCCGAGCAATAAAGGATGCGTAAGCGTGGCCGCTGAGCGAGTTCGCGTTCGGCGATGGCTTCAAGTTCGTGGAGATCCATAATCACCTCTCGCGACCAAGCAGCGCCTGAATCCGCGCTGCCAAATCAGAACGGTCGGCATGGCCGACCACTTCGCCATCGAGCACGGCTGCCGGCGCAAGCCCGCACGCGCCGAGGCAGCGGGCCGTGAGCAACGAGAAGCGGCCGTCGGCGCTGGTGTGGCCGGCTTTTACGTTGCTCAGCTCTTCGAGTTCGCGCAGCAAGAGCGCTGCGCCGCGCACGTAGCAAGCCGTGCCCAAGCAAATGGTACAGGTGTGTTCGCCTTGCGGGGCAAGCGAGAAGAAGTGGTAGAAGGTGGCGACGCCATAGACGCGGCTCGGCGGTAAGCGGAGGCGCTGCGCGACGTCGCTCAGCAGCTCCGGCGAGAGGAACCCGTACAGCTCCTGCGCTTTGTGCAGGACTTCGATCAGCGCGTCACCCTGATACTGGAAGCGTTTCATGGTCGCTTCGAGGATCTTGCGCCGGTTATCGCCGGCAGGGCGCGCGCCCCGGTCAGCAGCGGTCTCGGTCGTGGATGTCGTCATTGACCATCTCCCTTGACTGATGAGCGAACGCTGCTTTGATATTAATCCATGTGCAACTGTTTTGGCGGAAAGAGTTGATTACCTAGCGTTAACGAAGCTGGGGCGCGCGGGGGCGGCACTGGCAAGAGAGATGCCAATGAGGGCGGGTTGCAAACCCGCCCTTACCACCCGCTGCTCTGATACCAATTACCGCAGCTAATCCGCCGATGCCGGCGCCTGCGCGATCTCCTTCAGCGCCTCGCTCTCGCGCTTGCTCTGCCAGATGGCCCACACCAGCGCCGCGACACAGATGATCATCGCGATAATCACGCCGGGGTTGCCGGGTTCGACCGTGACGATAATCGGGGCAATGATCAGCGCCACCAGATTGATCACCTTAATCATCGGGTTCAGCGCGGGGCCAGACGTATCCTTCAGCGGATCGCCGACCGTATCGCCGACGACTGCCGCTTTGTGCGGTTCGCTATGCTTGCCGCCGAAGTTGCCTTCCTCGATATACTTCTTGGCATTATCCCACGCGCCGCCGGCATTGGCTTGGAAGACCGCCATCAACTGGCCGGTGAGGATAATGCCGGCGAGGAAGCCGCCCAACGCCTCGACTCCAAGCGTGAAGCCGACGATGATCGGCACCATCACCGCGATCAAGCCAAGGCTGATCAGCTCCTTCTGCGCCGCCGTGGTCGAAATCTGCACCGCGCGCGCATAGTCAGGCACCACTTTGCCTTCCATCAGGCCGGGGATGCGGAATTGCCGGCGCACCTCGTTGACGATCTGCGCCGCGGCGCGCGACACGGCCCGAATGGTCAGCGCCGAGAAGAGGAACGGCACTGCGCCGCCGATTAACAAACCGATAAAGACATCCGGTGCAGCGACATTGATCGACGAGAGCAGCTCGATGCCCTTGGCACCCTCATCGATCATCTGCTTGATCACCTTATTCACATCGGTGAAATACGAACCGTAGAGCGCTACTGCCGCGATCACCGCCGAACCGATCGCAATACCCTTGGTGACAGCCTTGGTCGTATTGCCGACCGCGTCGAGGTCATCCATCACGTTGCGCGCATTCTTATCAAGGCCGGCCATCTCGCCGATGCCGTTCGCGTTATCGGAAATCGGGCCGAAGCTGTCCATCGAAATGGTATTGCCGGTCAGCAACAGCATGCCAATTCCCGTCAGCGACACGCCGTACAGAATCGCGGTGAACTGCGTCGCCGCCGGTTCGCCGGCGTAAATCAACACCGAGGTAAAAACCGATGCCGAGATGACCAAAATCGCCCAAACGCTGCTCTCCATACCGAGGGCCAGACCAGAGAGGATATTGGTGGCCGAGCCGGTCTGCGACGACTTCGAGATCTCTTTGACCGGGCTAAAATGGGTGCTGGTGAAGTACTCGGTCAGTTTATCGAGCGCAATCGCTAAAATTACACCCGACAGGGTCGCGAAGAAGGGACGCCAATCAACGTTGCCGGCAGCATCAACCATGAAGACCGGCGTCGCCGCCGCGCTCGCGACAATAGCTAAGCCTGCCGCGATGTAGAAACCGCGGTTCATTGCCGCCATCGCGTTGCGCTTGCGCTCGTCGGTGGTGACGAACTGGTTGCCGATCACCGACGCGATCACGCCGATCGCGCGCAGCACGAGCGGGAAGATGATAAAGCGCAGGTCATACTGGCCATCGCCCATGACACCGGCCACGGCATCACCCAGCACAATGCCGAGGATCATCGCCGACACGAGCGTTACCTCGAAGCTCTCGAACACGTCGGCGGCCATACCGGCGCAGTCGCCGACGTTATCGCCCACGAGGTCGGCAATCACCGCCGCATTGCGCGGATCGTCTTCGGGAATGCCGGCCTCAACCTTCCCCACGAGGTCAGCGCCGACGTCAGCCGCCTTGGTATAGATACCACCGCCGACGCGCATAAAGAGCGCGATCAGCGAGCCGCCGAAGCCGAAGCCGAGCAACGCATCGGGGGCGGCAATGCCGAAGACCATAAAGATCAGCGTACCGCCGAGCAGGCCGAGGCCAACGGTGAGCATACCGGTCACCGAGCCGGATTTATACGCCACTTGCAGCGCCGGGTTATAGCCCTTGCGCGATGCCGCGGCCACCCGAACGTTGCCCTCGACCGCGACATTCATGCCAACGAAGCCAACTGCGTAGCTAAAGAGCGATCCCATCAGGAAGGCCACCGCGCGCCCAATTGCCACCCAGAGTGTCGCTGCTTCTTTGCTGCCAAACCGCTCGACTGCTTCGGTCGTTGGCGGAATGATAAACACACTAGCCGCCAAGACGAAGGTCAGAATAACGATCAAAATTGAAATGGTGCGGAATTGCTGGCTTAGATAGGCATTGGCGCCGGTTTTGATATACCCCCAGACCTCGCGCATACGGGGTGTTCCCGTATCTTGGGCGAGGATCTGGCTGCGGATGAAGAAAGCGTACCCAATCCCGAGCAGCGAAACGACGAGCACAGCCCAGACCGCAAGATTTTGGACGGCGTTCAGATCCTGCATGACCCCAACTCCTTCGTTGCACGAATGCACGACCCGATGTGATTGCCGGCGCGGCGCGCAATACGCGGGGCGCTGGTTATAGAGGAAAAAACCTTGCTGTAGACGTGGATTATTCTAGCATAGCCGAGTTACGATTGCAACGGGCGGTACAAATGTGATGTTGGGCAGAAACAGTGCGAAAGCCGTGCATTACCGCCGTCTAATCTGTTTGCCGAGCCGGCGTAAGGCCAACTTGATGCCGTTTTGGAGGTTCGCGCCGATGGCGATGCCGCTTAGATCAACGCCAAGCTGGACAATCGTCTGCGCGATTTCGGGGCCAATGCCTACCAAGATCACCTGTGCGCCGATCAATTGCGCTGCCCGCGCCGTCTGCAAGAGGTAATTGGCGACGGCGGTATCGATCACCGGCACGCCAGTAATGTCAATAATTACGATATCCGATTGGCGTTCAGCGATAGCGGTAAGCAGGCGTTCCATAATCTGGCCGGCGCGGAAGCTGTCAATCGCGCCAATCAGGGGCAGAACCAAGATATCTTGATACAGCGGCAAGATCGGGGTGCTCAACTCGCGGATGGTCTCTTGCTGTACCACGATCTGCTCGGCCTGATCGCGCAACTGGTCATGCAATTGATTGTACGTCTGATTGAAACTGGTGACCATTGCCCGCTTAAATTGCCCAATCATGTCTTCCACAATCCGTGCTATCTCAATCGTACAGGCGGGTTGGCGGGCGGCAAAGTCTTCTAATGCATCCCACGTCAAGTTGCGGAAGATATTCACTGCCACCAGCACATCGGTGAGCATAAACCCTTCGTAGGCGCGCATCTCGCCCAACGCCTCGGCGTGGGCAATAAACGGCAGCAGGTCTTGGTTGCCAATCGCTTCGGCGAGGGCTTCAATGGTCATATTCATCGTGGGCAGCAACTCTTCTTGCGCGAGACGGGCATACCCCGCACTCTGTCGCTGCACATTTTGCGCCAGTTCCGCCAGCATCTCGGTCCGGCGGGCAAGGAGAAAATCTTGGAGTTCAGTAAAGACGTCGGTCACGCGACCTCCTCGTCGCTCTCATTGGTAAGCGCAGCAATGCGCTGTCATACCCAATGATTAGGATACCCGCCTTGGGCATAACTAGAACACACCGCGCTGTTTGCGTGTCTTGGTGTGTATGACTATGCTGCTGGCTTGATCGCCTTCCCGATGCGGCGTAAGGCCAACTCGATGCCGTTTTGCAGATTAGCGCCGATAGCGATGCCGCTTAGATCAACGCCAAGCTGGACGATAGTCTGCGCGATTTCGGGGCCAATGCCTACCAAGATCACCTGCGCACCGATCAATTGCGCTGCGCGCGCCGTTTGCAAGAGGTAGTTGG
>NZ_DAOTWH010000110.1:0-18151 GCF_034435895.1 Chloroflexus sp. | reverse complement strand
GAAGGTCGCAGGTTCGAATCCTGCCGCCGCTACCAACTTAAGCCCCACCCCCGCTAGCTGTGCTAGCGGGGGTTATGCGTTTTGGGTGAGCAACATATCTGAACGAAGACGCTATCGTTCTGAGGGGCGGGGTGACCAACCCCGGCGCAGCAGCGGCCATGCTTGCCAGAGATATTCAATCCCGGAGCCAATCGTCCAGATGAGGGCAAGCGCCATTGGGACAGGCCAGAGATTGAGGATCGGGGTAAGTAAACCACCAGCAATTGATCCGAGGAAACCGCCGGTTTCAGCGTGGGCAGCAAGGAGGCGCCAGATTAGGGCCACGACCGTAATCACAAGCTTTTGCTTGCCAAAGCGACGGGCTGAAATGACGACTCCTTCGGCAGCGGCGAATGAACGGAGACCGGAGACAACAAATTCGCGAACGATGATCGCGAGGGCAACCCATGACGGCAGTAGTCCAACCTCAATCATGGGGATAAGGACACCGGCAACGAAAATCTTGTCGCTGATCGTATCGATAAAAATGCCAAGGGGTGAAACTACCTTCAGATGGCGAGCTAGCCGGCCATCGGCCATATCGCTCAATGCCATCAACAACAGCAAGAACGCCGCACCCAGATAGGCGGTTGGCGTTGCCGCCAACACCAGCCATGCCAGAATCGGCGTCGCAATGATGCGGAAAAGGCCCAGCAGATTGGGAAGCTGTCGCATGGTTTCCTACTCGGATCTACGCCTTACTCTGCACTTCGATTATAGCACACTGGGTCTCTGATATTCTATTGACATAATTTTAAAAAGGAAATCCTTTGTTGCCTGCCATGGTATAATTCAGATCAATCATTATGACCGGCAAACAACGTCGCTCAGCGCGCCAAACGGTTCGTTGCCGAACACCGGTTGTCACGCAGCGACTAGTGCCAACGTGCGAGGTGAGTAAGGAGCGATGCTGCTGCTTGGAGAAGAGACGTTGCACCGCAACGTCTTTACCTTACCGTATAAGGGTGTGAGTGAGTGACCTGATACCACCTCGCTGGCTGCGCTATGCAGGTCATCATTGTTGCGATAGACATTTGTACTCTGTGGTAATTGCATAAACTGCGACGCATACCGATATGGTCACTCTGCTTGAACGAATCAACGAAGTACTGTTTGCCGCAGTATTGATTGTCAGCTTTTCATTGTTAGCCTACATTGTGCTGCAAAACTGGCGCAGCGATATTGTGCGCGCGCTTGGTGTTTTGTTGGCTGGAGTCATCATTGCCTACAGCGGTGATTTATTGTTGGCCCGCGCGCAACGTCCGGAAACGGTTGAATTTCTGGGCAGGGCGCAATGGTTAGGGATTGTCTTGGTTCCGGCGGGTTACATTCACTTCGCGAATGCCCTGTTAGCGTTTGGCAACGCCAATACCCTCGCCCAACGCTGGCGGCGCAGCGTGTATCTCGCCTATCTAGGCAGTATTATCATCTTTCTCCTTGTTGCTCTTGGCACGAATTTAGTGATTCACACCGGGATGCCAAGCGGCCCCGTCGCCCAATTTCAAGCTGGGCCATTGTTTTGGTTTTACGTCGTCTTCTTTGTTGTGGCAGCGGCAACTGCGTTGATCGCCATCTTGACCGTGCGTCGCTCGGCGCTAACGCCATCGCAACGCCGGCGGTTGAGTTATCTGAGCGCGACCTTTGCCGCGCCCGGGATTGGCGTCTTCCCATTTTTGTTAGTTGCCTCGCCGAGCGCTGCGCCAATCAGCCTGATACTCGCGTTACAGGCGATTGCCAGTGTCATCGTGATCGTGATGGTCACGATTATGACGTATTCGGTGGCGTTTCAGGGCATGCTCATCCCTGAGCGGCTGATCAAGCAAGATTTTGTGCGGTGGTGGTTATACGGCCCCTTTGTTGGCATTACCACGATTCTGTTTATGCAGGCGGTGCCGGTCATTGCTCAGCAACTTGGCTTGCCGCCAGAGACGCTCATCACCTTCGGGGTGATGGTGATGACGGTCTTAATGCCAATCTTTGTGACGCAGGCCAAACCATACCTTGACGCTCTGATCTATCGCCAAGACCATTCTGAGATCGACTATTTGCGCAACTTACCGCGCAATATGTTTACCCGAGCCGATCTGCGAGCGTTGCTCGAAAACTCACTCGTCGCGATCTGTAACCCCTTGGGGGTGAAGACAGGCTTTGTGATCGCGCCGGGAGAAGATGGATTTAGCGTCAAAGCCTTATGGGGGTCGCGTCGCGAAGTGCGCCGGTTTGTGACCGAACATCCGATTGCCAACCTGATTCCGCAGCTTGATGCGATGCCGTATGATGTAAGCGCTAGTCTGGATAGCGGATCGTTTGTGGTGATCGGGTCGTTTTGCTTATTGCCGTTGCGCAGTCCTGATGGCGTCTTTCTAGGTGCGATCGGGCTTGAGGCCACGCCCGATCAATTGCAACGCAACGGCGGGATGTCTACCGAAATGCGGCGCATGGTGACCGGGTTGGCCCACCAAATCGAGTTGGCGCTGACGACGGCGCAGATGCAGCGACAAATTTTTGATGCGCTGCGCGGGTTAGCGCCAGAGATGCAGTCGTTGCAACAACTCAGTTCACGCTTAGAGCAAGCGACACCGAGCACCTTAAACGCGATCGAGGATGACATTGTGCTCCACCCCGATTTTCCGCAACTGGTCAAAGATGCGCTGACGCAATTTTGGGGCGGGCCAAAGCTGGCAGATAGCCCATTGCTTGGCTTGCGCAGTGTGCGGCGGGTACTCGCCGAGCAAGGTGGCAGCCCAACCAAGGCTTTGCAGGCCGTCTTGCGGCAAGCGATCGCGAATTTGCGACCTGATGATCAGATCGATCCTTCAGCGCAGGAGTGGCTATTGTACAATCTGCTAGAAGGGCGATTTTTGCGCCGGCAGACGGTGCGCGATGTCGCTCATCGCCTCGCTATGAGCGAGTCGGACTTTTACCGGAAGCAGCGCATTGCGATTGAAGAGGTAGCGCGCCAAATCTTGTTGATGGAAGAACATGAGTGCGAAAATTCTACTGGCCGAAGATGATCCCGATCTGCAACTGATCACGCGCATGGTGCTCGAAGACGCAAACTATACCGTTATTATCGCAAATAATGGTTTTGAAGCGTTGGAGCAGCTTGCCCGTCAGACCTTTGATCTCTTGTTGATCGATGTCATGATGCCGCAGATGGATGGGTTAGAGCTGTGCCAGCGGTTACAGTTCCATCCGGTTTGGCGTCAGATACCGATCGTCTTGCTCACAGCCAGCCCCAGAGTGCGGGATCTGCCGCAACACTTGCCACCTTCAGTACTCGGTTGGGTTGAAAAACCGTTTAATGTATTTGCACTGGTAGAGAAAGTCGAATCAGTGCTCGCCGGCGAGTGTTAATAATCGAATACTTCTATTACTTATCCAAGCATCGGTCGTCAGACGAACAGGTGTAAACGGTTGTGGAATTGACTGATCGATCAGACCTTTTAGCCATCCTGTGCCGGCAGATGTATCGCACCCCGTCGCGTGAGGGCGTATGGCAGGCATTGCTTGATGGCGCGCGCAGCCTTGCTATGGCGAGCGTAGCGTTAATCTATCGGCTTGGGCCTGACAGCGATCAATTGCAACGATTTGACGATCAGGCCGATCCAGTAGCAGGCGTGGCTCCGCAACAGATTAGCATTCCGCATTACTTGATGCATGATTTGCGGTTGTTGCGGCAACCGCTGCTCTTTACGCCTGATCGACAATCAATACCGCTGGCATTGGCGTTGACCAATGCGATCTGGCCTGAACAGCCGCCAACGCAGATTGCGATTTTGCCGCTCGTGGCCAATGGCGCGTTGCAGGGTTTATGCATCTGTGGATGGGAGGCGCAGGTCGCCCATGAACACATCGGCGTATTGCAATTTCTCGCCGATGATGCCATTCATGCTCAGGCGCGGTTTGATCAGGTTGACGGTCTGCGTGAGCCGGAACCGCTGCCAGTTGATGTCTTTGTTGATCTGGCCTTGATCTACACCCATACCCCCGATCAACTGATTGGAGTCGCGATCGAGCAACTGGTCAGCGCAGTTGGCGCTGTAGCCGGTGCGCTCTATCTCTACAATGATGAGACCAGCCAGCTTGAGATCAAAACGGTGACGATCAGCGCATCGTTGCCGGCTTTTGCGACCGTATTGCACCAGTTATGGCAACACGAGCTTGGCCAGCAGATGCAAGCGTTGGCCTCGTCATTGCTCGAGTCAGCCGAGAAAATTGCTTATCTGCCAACAGATACTTCACCATCACCGGTATTCGGGACATTACACGCATTTCTACGTTCGCATGCCATTACTGGTGTGGTTTCACTGGCTATCGTAGCCGGTGGATGGCAGGTTGGCGTTGTGCAGTTAGTGCCGTGGCCAAGCCATCGGTTCAGTGAACGGCAGATACAGTGGCTGCTCCTATTGGCGCGGCAAATTGGCGCCGCGATTGAGCATACCCGGCTTTTTGAGCATTTGTGGATCGAGCTTGATCGGGCGCAGGCAGTGGTGGAAACGATCAACGATGGCATTATTATGATTGACCGTCAGCGCCGGGTTGTGATGGTCAATCGGCGGGCTTGCTATTTTTTTGGCGTGGCCGAACACGATCTTAAGGGCCGGTCGTATGATGACCTGTTGCTCATCTTTGGCCGTGTCTTTGCCAATAGTACCCGCTTAACGTTTTGGTTGGGGCAACTGTTGGGTTCAGAAACCGACCGCACTTATGAAGAGTTTCAAGTGATTTGGCCGGAGGCGCGCCGCTTGCACTGCTTCTCAGCGCCGGTGATTGATCGGCATGAGCAGTATTTAGGGCGAATCTTGATCTTCCGCGATGTGACGCGCGAGCGTGAAGTTGAGCGCCTGAAAGACGAGTTCGTCTCAACCGTGTCGCATGAATTGCGAACGCCGCTGACCAGCATTCAGGGGTCACTGCAACTGGTGTTAGGCGACGCTGCGCGGGGCAAGCCCGGGCTTGCTCCTGATCTCGCTGCACCGGTACGGTCAATGCTTCAGGTGTCGCTAGCGAATACCGAACGTCTTATTCGGCTAGTAAACGATATTCTCGATATTGCGAAGATCGAGCAGGGACGGTTGCAGTTGCAGCCGAAGCCGATCGCGCCGATCGAGATCTGCAGGAGCGCTATGGAAGAACTGCGCACGTTTGCGCGCCAGTATAGCGTGACCATTTCGCTGAATGTGCCGCCCAATTTGCCATTGGTGGAAGTCGATCGCGATCGGATCGTGCAGGTGGTGATCAACCTGTTGTCGAACGCGATCAAGTTTTCACCGCGAGGGCAGCAGGTGCTGCTGAGCGCCACCCACGAGCAGAACGTCGTGCGCTTTAGCGTGCGCGATTGGGGGATCGGTATTGCCCGCGCCGATCAGATGCGGTTGTTTCAAAAGTTTCACCAACTCGACCAATCAATCAGTCGCGAAAAAAGCGGTTCTGGATTAGGGTTGGCTATCTCGAAAGAGTTAGTTGAATTACATGGTGGCAAGATATGGGTTGATAGTGATCTTGGCCGGGGAAGTACGTTCAGTTTTACGGTGCCGGTGGCGAAAGTGCAGCCGCAACCGGTGGAAGGCCAACTCCCGCTGATTGTGGTTGCCGACGGCTCCCATCCGTGGGTCGCTAAGCTATGCGCTGCGTTGGAAGCCGATCCAAACTGGCACGTGATCCAAATGCAGGTGCGTGATCTCAGCGCCGCTGCGCCAGCGCGCCAGCCGTCCTGTCTGGTGTTAGTCGACCCTAGCGATCTCGATGAACGAATCAGTCACATTCGCACGGTTCCACTCTACCGGATTGTGCCGATGATCGTGATCAGTGATGCGCCGGGGGCAAGCCGCCTGCGTGATGCTAGGGTCTTGTCGTTTCATAGCCCGATCGAGGATATTATTGCCGAAATACGCCGCCAGATTGCCGAACCGCAGCCATTGGTGCTAGTGGTTGAAGATGATCCGAATGTGCGGACGGTGTTGGTGCGGATTTTACAGCGGCATCGCATGCGGGTGTTCGCGGCCAGTGATGGAGTTGAAGCGCTAGAGTTAGCACAGCATTCGCGACCGCATGCCGTCTTGCTTGATCTGCGTATGCCCGGTATGGACGGTTTGGAAGTGTTGCAGCGGTTACAGGCGCAGCCGGCTACGGCGACGATCCCGGTTGTGATTTTGACCGCCAATGACTTGGGGCCTGATGCGTCAGCGCAAGCATTCAATCTTGGCGCGCGTGGGTTTCTCGAGAAGCCGGTTACGGCTGAGCGTCTTATTGCCACTTTGACATCCGTTATGCAAACACGCGAGGGTGGTGATGAATAAGGCTCCTTCCGAAGTGGAAAAGTTTATCCATCAGCTTGCATCACCGCTCACGGCGTTGCAGAGTGCAGTAGACCTGCTGGCGCATTACTATGGGCAGAGCGATGATCAGCGGTTACGCAATCTGATTGGCTCGTTGCAACGATCGACGGCCCGCTTGCGCCAGTTTAGCGAACACTTAACTGGCCGGTTGCAGGTGGAAGGCAATATGATCGTTGCGCGGGTGCCAATTGAAGCGTATCAGCCGGCGATCCCGGCTGCACCGGTATCATCGCCAGCCGTTTCAATTGGTTCAGGATTAGCAGTGTTGGCGGGTGGGGCGACGCTTGACGGGCTGGCGCAGGCGTTGGTGGCAGCGGGCTTAGAGGTGCAGCGCGTAACGACCGGGGCTGCCGGCCTTGACCTTGCCCGTCGCCGCCGGCCACGCTTGCTGGTAATAGCTGAGGAAATCACCGATATTGATCCGTCTACCTGTGTCCAGATAGCCCGTACCGATCCAGAAACGCGCGAGGTGGCGGCGGCGGTGGCAAGCCACCACCCATTGGTTGGCGGCAATGTGCCGCTGCTCGATCTGAGCCAACCGCTGCTTGATCAAGTGCAGCGCTTGTTGACCGCACATCATAGCGAACGGGGAGTGCCACGGATTCTCTTGGTTGATGACGAACCAGAGATTCGGGGTACGCTTGGCCAACAATTGACCGATGCCGGGTTTGTGGTGGTGACGGCATCGGACAGTGCGGCAGTGGTGCAATTAGCGACCACGCAGCATTTCGATCTCGTCGTGCTCGGTCGCTTGTTGCCTGATGGCTATGGTTTGCAGATATTGCATACCCTGCGCACTACGCCGGCGACACGGTTGGCGCCGGTGGTGGTGTTGTCTGCAGTCAGTGCACTGGATGAAAAGGTGCGGAGTTTGCAATCAGGCGCCGATGACTATATCGTGAAACCGTGCAGCGCCGCGGAATTGGCAGCGCGGATCCGCTCGATTTTGTGCCGGAGTGAGCGGGATAGCAGCGTGAACCCGCTGTCACGGTTGCCCGGTAATATTGTGATCGAACAAGTGATTCACGAGCGACTGGTGAAGCAGCAACCGTTTGCGGTAGCGTATATCGATCTCGACCATTTTAAAGGGTATAATGATCACTACGGGTTTTTTAAGGGCGATGCGGTGATTGTCCATACGGTCCGGCTTTTGGCTGACATCGTTCATTGGTATGGCGAAGCGGACGATTTTCTGGGCCATCTCGGCGGTGATGATTTTGTGTTGGTGACGACGTTGGAACGAGCGCAACGCCTTGGTCAAGCAATGATCAAACGCTTTGACGCGACGATCCCCTATTTTTATTCAGCAGAGGATCGCGAGCGGGGCTATATCTTCGGCCACGACCGGCAAGGTCGTCTGTGCCGTTATTCATTGCTGAGTGTCTCGATTGCCGTTGTGCCGGTAGCGCCATCCCAGTATCAGCAGCCCTACGAGATTGCGCAGCGAGCAGTCATCGTGAAGCGACAGTCAAAGACGATGACCGGCAGTTGTTTGCTGGTTGATCAATCAGAAAGAGGATGACATGCCCTCAATTCCGGTGCCAACAATTGTAGAGCGCACCAGCCGCGGTGAGCGGAGTTGGGATATTTTTTCCCGCTTGTTAAAAGAACGGGTGATTATTATCGGCGAGCCAATTGATGATGAGCTGGCCTCGTCGGTGGTGGCGCAGTTGTTGGTGTTGCAGCAGCAAGACCCTGAGCGTGATATCTGGATGTATATCAATAGTCCGGGTGGCGTGATCCGGGCGGGATTGGCGATCTACGACACGATGCAGCTCGTGACGCCTGACATCTGCACGGTGTGCGTGGGCCGGGCGGCGAGTATGGCGACAGTGCTGCTCTGCGCCGGGGCGAAGGGGAAGCGGTTTGCCTTGCCGCATGCGACGATCCACTCGCATCCGGCAGGCGGCGGCGCCGAGGGGTATGCGCCGGATGTGCAGATTGCGGTTGATGAGATGCTACGGTTGCAGCGGCTGTTGCGCGAGATTATGGCCAAACACTCTGGCCAGCCGGTCGAGCGGTTGGAGGCTGATTTTAGCCGCGATTTTTACATGACCGCGTCGCAGGCGGTAGAGTATGGTTTGATTGATGCCATTCTGACTCCGCAGCAGCGGTGAGCTGCCGGCGGAGCCAATCGGCGGTCAGGGTGATACACGCAAGATCGATTGGCAGCGAGATATGGCTGGCAAACGGCAACAGATGGTATTCGGACCAACCGGCGGCCAGCGCAGCGATTTCGGCGGCTGCCGCCGGGGGGACGATAGCGTCGCGGCCTGCATAGACCAGCAGCGTTGGGAGCAGTGGTTGGCGATGAGCTAATGTGCGCAGGCAACCCGGTACATCGAGTGCATCGAACAGATCCCACGTGCCGATCGTGGCCCGGATGCCGCTCGTCTGCCATGCTTTGATCACGTGGTCAATGGCGCCGTCGCGGAATAGATGCAGCATGCGCAGTTGCACAATGGCAATTGCTTCCCGAATCTGTACGTGCCGGTATTGGCGCGCATCGAGCCGAAGTCGCGGCGGTACTTCCCACAGCGCGAGTGCATCAACCGGCGCACCGTTGGCGACAGCGCGAGCCAGCACGGCGCCGCCTAAACTCATGCCAAGCGCGCCGATCCGGCTGTAGCGCGCTCGTAGCCAACCCAGCGGATCAGCGACGCTCTCAACTATCTGCGGGAACGACTGCGGGCGCGGGCTTTCGCCGTGGCCGTCAAGGTCGATCAGCACAACCGCTAACCCGCGCGCAATCAAGGCATCGACCAGCCGCCATGCGTAAAAAGTTTTGTCGCAACCCGAACCATGCGTTACTAGCACGGCGGCGGCGGCGCCGCCGCGAGGCACGATGTGCAAGGCCGGCACCGGGCCATGGCGCGCGGGGAGATCGAGCCGGGTGATGTAGCGATCGGCATAGACTCCCGGTTGGAGCTGCCGGCGTGGATTGAGATCGCGCCGGCGTAAGGTCGCCAAGCCGAGATGGGTGATGAGCGCCGGCAGCGCGAGGACTACCGCTGCGGGCCAGTCTGCCGCCGGTAGACGCCAACTCAGCGCCGCTAGCGGAATGGCGAGCCGTTCGCTCCAGCTTAGGCCGCGCAATCCGGCCAGATTGGCGAGCGTATTGTAGAGGGTGATCAGGCGGAAGAGTGTAGCCAGCAGACGCACGGAACCTCAATGAGCGACACGATTGCAGCAATTGCGACCCCTCCCGGTGAGGGTGGCATTGGCATTATACGGCTCAGCGGGCCGGAAGCTCAAGCGATTGCGCTGAGGATCTTCCGTCCGGCGCGGGCGGGCCGGTTGCGCAGCCATCGGGTGCGCTATGGGTATGTGATCGGGCCGGATGGGGCGGTGATTGATGAAGCGTTACTGACCTTTATGGCCGCGCCGCACAGTTTTACCCGCGAAGACGTGGTTGAAATCTCTTGCCATGGGGGCGCGTTACCGGTACAGCTCACGCTGGAAGCGGCCTTAGCTGCCGGCGCGCGCTTGGCCAATCCCGGCGAATTTACCATGCGTGCGTTTCTGAATGGGCGGATCGATCTAAGCCAAGCTGAGGCCACGCTCGATGTGATTCGGGCGCAGACGAGCGCGGGGTTGGCGGTGGCGCAGGCCCAACTTGGCGGCTGGCTGGCGCGGGAAGTGCGGGCAGCGCGGGCTGCCTTGCTCGAACCGCTGGCCTACATCACTGCGCTGATCGACTTCCCGGAAGAGGGGATCGAGCCGCAGGCAGTGGCTGAACCAGTGGCGCAAGCGTTAGCGACGGTGGAGCGGTTGTTGGCCGGGGCCAATCAGGGGATAGTGATCCGCAACGGTGCGCGGGTGGCGTTGGTCGGACGGCCCAATGTCGGTAAATCAAGTTTGCTCAACGCCTTGCTGCGGGTCGAGCGGGCAATCGTGACGCCGATTCCCGGCACCACCCGCGATACGCTCGAAGAGACGGCCAATCTGGCCGGCGTGCCGGTGGTGTTGATCGACACTGCCGGCATGCGGGCTAGTGACGATCCAGTGGAACAGATTGGGGTTGAGCGGGCGCGATCGGCGCTGGCCAGCGCTGATCTGGCATTGTTAGTGTTCGATGCCCAGCAACCGTTTACTGCCGAAGATGCGGCGATGCTGTCAGTCACTGCCGAGCGGCCCACCATTATTGTCTGGAACAAATGCGATGATCCGGCTAGCGCGCCGCTGCCGGCGCCGGAGCATCCGCGTAGTGTGGCGGTCGTGGCCTGCTCGGCGCGCTACGGTCATGGAATCGATCACCTCGCCAACACGATTGCAGCTACGTTGCTCGGCGGCACGTTACCGGCGATGGGAACAACCCATCTGGTCAGCAACCCGCGCCATCGCGCCGCTCTGCGCCGGGCGGTTGAGTTTTTGCGCGCCGCCCAAGAGACATTAGCGACCAATGCGGCGACCGATCTGCTGGCCGCCGATCTGACCGGCGCCACCAATGCACTTGGCGAGATCACCGGCGAGACAGTAGGCGAAGACCTGCTCGATGTGATCTTCAGCCGGTTTTGCATCGGCAAGTAGCCGCTGTGTTACAATGGCATTGTGCCGTTACACCGCGAATAAGGAGGAACGCGCATGAATAAGAAGACCATCCGCGATGTGGATTGGGCCGGGAAACGTGCGCTCGTGCGGGTTGATTTCAACGTACCGCTCGATGATCAGGGTCTGATTACCGATGACACGCGCATCCGAGCGGCGTTGCCGACGATTCGGTATCTGTTGGAACACGGCGCCAGCGTCGTGTTGATGTCACACCTTGGGCGGCCCAAAGGTAAGCCCGATCCAAAGTATAGCTTGCGTCCAGTGGTTGAGCGCTTGTTTGAATTACTGTCAGAAGCGACTGAGGTCAAGAAGACGGAAGCCATCACCGGCCCAGCCGCCGAAGCAGCGGTGGCTATGCTCAAGCCGGGTCAGGTGCTGGTGCTGGAGAACACCCGCTTCGATCCGCGGGAAGAGAAGAATGATCCGCAGATGGCCGCCGAGCTGGCCAAGCTGGGTGACGTGTATGTCAACGATGCGTTTGGCACCGCGCACCGTGCTAATGCCAGCACCGAGGGCGTGGCTCATTATCTGCCGGCGGTGGCCGGTTTCTTGATGGAGAAGGAATTGGCCTACATCGGCGGCGCGCTGAGCAATCCGCAGCGCCCGTTTGTGACCGTGATCGGTGGCGCCAAGATCAGTGACAAGATTGGCGTGATCGAGAACTTGCTCGGCAAGGTTGATGCGCTGCTGATCGGTGGCGGGATGGCTAATACCTTCTTGCTAGCGAAGGGGTTGAACCTTGGCGACTCGCTGGTGGAACCGGATAGTGTTGCGGTGGCGCAACAACTGATGGCCAAGGCCGAAGAGCGTGGCGCGCGGCTGCTCTTGCCGGTTGATGTGGTGATCGCTGATGCGTTCAGCGCCGGGGCTCAGCGGCAAGTGGTTGACGCTGACGCGGTGCCAGCTGGTTGGCGGGTACTCGATATTGGGCCAAAGACGATTGAGCTGTACAGCGCCGAGATTCGGGCGGCGCGGACGGTAATCTGGAACGGCCCGATGGGGGTGTTTGAGCTGGAGCCGTTTGCTGCCGGCACGCGAGCAATTGCCCAAGCGATGGCGGAAGCGTCGGCGAACGGCGCGATCACGATTGTCGGCGGCGGCGATAGCGTCGCGGCGGTCGAGCAGGCTGGGTTGGCTGAGCAGATGTCACACGTCAGCACTGGCGGCGGCGCGTCGCTTGAGTTGCTCGAAGGGCGGGTGCTGCCCGGTGTGGCTGCATTGCAAGACGCCGAGTAAAGGAAGAGTATTGCTAGGGACACGGCGCCGCCGTGTCCCTAGCCCATGATGGCGGAACGGGATCATCGGGACACGGCAACGCCGTGTCCCTGTAACATTATGGCACATTGGTGGTGTCGGCGAGCGCAGCCTCTTCCCACGGCTCGACATTGCCGGCCCAATCGCGGGCGCGCACGCGGAAGGCGAACTGCTTGCCTTCATCGGGGCCAAACCACGCGCTCAGCTCGGTTGTCCCCTTCTTCCAATCTGTCCAGCCGCCATCAGGCAACAACCGCACCTGCACATCGTAGCTGGCGATGCCGGTCATATCATCGTTGCCGCCCCACTTGATCAAGAAGCCATTGCCGGCGCGCGTAATCGAAAGGATCTGGGTGTTGGGCGGGGTCGTATCGCTGCGCGGTTCCCATGCGATCGCATCGTAACGCACGGCCATACCGCGATCAGCGGTGAGGTCGCTGAGGAAGACCTGTGGCTCTTCGTTGTCGGGGCCGCCAAAGTAATAGGTGCCGAGCGAGGCCCACTGGCCGCTGGCTGAACGTTGGTCAAGCGTTACTTCAGTCGTCGCCCCGGCATGGCTGATCCGGTAACGGGCGCTGGTAGTAGCTGGATTGCCGCAGGTTGGGATATAGGCTTTGACTTCATAGAAACCGGGATTAAGGTTTGGCGCAGTCCACGCTGCGGCAGTGGTCGCTTTGGCTGGATCAGTGGTGGAATAGATCCATTGATGCTGGCCATTCAAGCCGCACCGTTCCTCGTACCAATCCTTGCCGACTGGATCAAACGCGGTATCGGTATTATCAATGGTGAACGCGCCTTCGGGCGCGGTAACGGTTTCTTGCGCAGCATCATCGGTGAACTGGTTGGAACCAACCTCAACCGCATCACCGGGACCGGGGTCTTCGCCAAGCCAGAGGAAGGTGACGTAGACATAATCGCTGCGAGTCATGCCGAGGTCGTCCCAGAAGGTGCCGTCGGCGATGTCAATTCCATTGGGGAGGGTGATCCGCCGGCCCCACTCATCGCGGCCACCGTTGTAGCCATGGAAGTAAGCTGCTTCGGCCATCGGCATACCGACCGGCAGGTCGCTGTAGCGGCGGTTCGGGTTCCAATAATCGTCGCGCGTATTCCACGGTCCGACATCCCAGACTGGCACTACCACGGAACGGCCGTTGTAGGTAAGACGAACTTTGAACTTATCGGTGCCTTTGGGTGAGAGGGCGCACCAGCAGGGCAGGGCCACAAACCGGTCGCGGGGTTGGATAATGTGGCCATTAGCGGTGCGGTAGCCAACCAGACCTTCACGAGTGGCAAAGATGCGGTACGTGGGGGCGACGGGCGGCTGTTGGGACGGTGCGGTCGTCGGGGCGGCCTGTACGTGGGCGATGGCGGTCGAGAGCACGACCAGCACAGCGACAATCAAGCCGCGGCGAACGATACTTCCTCTCATACAGTCTGTTTCCTCCTTATTATGGCGGCATTCGGCACAGTGTGCCGGGCAGACGCGGGGCAGCCGCCACGTGGTAGGGCATGCTGGCGTAGGTAAACGCCACCATTACCCCGTAGGGATATCTGAATGTGCGTCTGCCGGGCGCCGCTTGGTGCATTACAAGGCGCAATGGCGTGGTAAGCGGTAGATCTGGCAAACAGAGCCAGCACTTGGCGGCGCCCGCCCAATCAAGCCGGAGCAACGGGCTCCGGGGTGTTGTGTTAGCGCCCGCCCTCAACCGTCAGATTGGCGAGGTCGGGAATAGCGGCGATCCAGATCGAGCCAGGCGCGAGCGGCACTTCGTTGCCGTCAGCATCAATGAGGTAGAGCGGAGCAAAGCCTGCCGCTTTGCGCCATGTGGCCTCGATCATGCGGCCATCGCGGAAGATGCGGGCCGGGCCTTCGCCGATCACATCCTGCTCGATGCGCCCTTTCGGATCATTTGGAATAGGCCGTTCGGGCACTTCGAGAATGACAACATTCTTGAACTGCAACTGCGCGCCGGTGGCAGCATCGACGTGGGGGCGATTGCCGCGCAGATAGCGATAGCTATTCGTAGCTGGATCGTACTGCCAGCCGACGCTTGCTTCACGGTAAATGAAGAAATAGCGCAACGCCTGTTGGGTTGGCCGTTCGGAGGGTGGCGCTTCGGGTGAATAAGTGAACCCGATCTCTGCCAATCCTTCCACTGGCCGATCATTTGCCGCGGCAAACTGGGCGATATTGGCGCTATTGGTATACAGGTTGTGCGGCGCGCTGCGATCGCGGGTGCGGTAGAAATACCTACTGGCATTGCCGCGCAGCGCATCCATATTGATCAATTCGATCGAGGTTTCAGCCAGTAATAAGCCTTCGGGAGAACCGCCAGCATGTACATAGACCGCGCGGAAGCCTTTGGCCCATTCAACATAATACGAGCGGGCGCTGCGAACAGGGCCGATCACCGGGATGTCGGGCGAAATACCGGGGATAAAGATCGCCATGTAGCGGGTAATGCCGAACTCGGCCAACGCCTCGACCACGATGGCTGCCTTATCCATGCCGGTTTGCGGGTAGGCATTGGGATGGTTATCGTACATCACCGCAAAGGGCCGGCTAGTGACCGCACCGCGCGGCACGGCGAGCGGTGCGCTGATGGGTTCGAGAGTGGCAGTAGGTGCTGGGGTAGCGGTCGGTTCGGGGGTGGCAGTAGGTGTTGGGGTAGCGGTCGGTTCAGGCGTTGCTGTTGGCGGAAGGGTCGGCACGGCTGTTGGCTGCGGGGTGTCCGGCAGCCGGGTGGCAAACTCGATAGCTGTCGGTAGTGGCGCTGGCTCATTGGCTGCCGCGGCGCCACATGCGCTGATCAACAAAACACTGAGCAACAGGGCTAGTGCAGAAAAGCTACTCCTCATGCATCTCTTTCCTTATGTGCCGCAAGTCGTGGCGGAACAACGCGGGCAGCTTATTATACCATGAGTTTGGCGGGGTGCAAGTTGAATGACTTGGTGCGAGCAGAGGTTTAGGATCGCGATTGATTTGGGCAAGCGGCCTCTTGTGCCTATCCTGATATGGAATGCAGCCGTTTCACTGCCGCATTCCATGCCTAACAGCCTGCTCAACCGGGTAGGACGGGCCATCATTAACTCCCGGTGCGGAACTGCCACGTGTAGGTAAATGGTTGCCCATCATACGATCCGCTGATCGATACTTCGATCAGGCTATTGGCGGGCAAATTGACGGTAGGAGTGACGGCGATCCCTTTATGGTCGACCGGCAAGCTGGTGGTGCTGGTATGCGGAATGGCATTGCCGCCGACAACGCGCAGAACCGTGCTGCTGATCACCGGCGTACTGCCAAAATAGCGCCATTGCAACGTAATCGGATATTGCGTCGCCGGCACATCGGTTTGGTCAATGCCGGGGTAGCGCACCGGCCAACCGGGGTAATCAGCATCAGCCCTGTAGTTAAAATGGGAGAGCACATCGAGCGCGGCGCCGTTGCAGTGCCAGTTCACGTTATTTACTCTGCATTTTGCAGTCGCAGTGGTGTAAAACCCAAACCCGAAGGTGGGCGTGTTGGGGTAGAGCAGCCAGATGCGATGGCCGATCGATTTCATCCAGCTATCAACTGCGTCAGCTGGCTGCCACCTGTTACCCCATCCAATCCACGCATTGCCCTTTTTCGCGCAGATCTGGCCGGTAGGCGAGGCAAAGGGCTTGATCGGGTCTTGGTCGTGCGTAAGATGGTTATTTTCGGCCATATAGCGCGCATGTTCCCAGCAGTTGCTGTTGATCTCGCTACTTTCATTGACCGGCGGCACGCTGGTCCGCGTCCGGTAGGCGTTAACCCGCTCTAGCCAATTGGATGAGAGGGGCGGGTACGGCACTGTGCGGCTGATCAAAAGATGGTGTTTGGCAGGCTTTGCGGCGTTTCTGGTGAGGCAACGACGTTAGACGGTAGTGACAGCATGACAAGGAAACAGACGACGATCGGATACAAGAACAGAGATCAACGCATGAGATGTAGCTCCGTAATTCTATCATTGATTGGCGCAATCTGTGTAGTAATTTACCAGCCAATCTATGGAGCGGGCAATAGGGTTTTTATACTATGTTGCGAGTAGTCCCTTGGGCTATTCCTAACCGGCAGTGCGCGCTGAAGCGGGGGATTGCTGCGGGGTATAGGCTCGGCCTTTCAGGGCCGGGCTAGGGTTACGAAGCCCGCTGCGCGGGCTGGTCCTCATCCCCCCTCCCCTTCTCCCGCCTAATGGCGGAAGAAGGGGAGCCGCTGAGTTGACGGGAGAGGCACGGCTCACGCAGAACGCAGCAGCGCCCCGCTCCCGCGCCAGTGGGAGCGGGGCAGGGGGTGAGGGTATGGGGCTGAATAGCTACAAAGATACGCAAAAGACGCAACAATCGTCCATTTTTGTGCCTCTTGTGTCTTTTCGTGGCTATGCCACCCGCGCGGTGGGTTAGCCCTCACCCCGAAACTCCTTTGCGCTCTTGGCGCTTTTGCGTTTGAATGCTCTGCGCCTTTGCTCGCGTTGCGACAGGTTCATCGGCCTTCATTCCCCGCGCTGTCTCGCTACGATTCGTTGCCTTCTCTATGACCCTGTGCTACGATGAGCCGAGAATGTTTTTTAGCAACAATGGAGCGTGCCATGAGCAGCGCTGGGGTGCAGGCGATCGCGGTAGGCAGACCGGATCGGGCGGGGAGGAGTCGCGAAGGCAGCCCGGTGGCATTAGTGGTGGCAGTGGCTGACGCGCAGCCTGCCGCGATGGCGCTAGCCGCCTACCAAAGCGCGGATGCGGCAATGTTGCCCCATTTCTACCTTGATCGGGATGGGGTATTGCATCAACTGGTCGCTACATCACGTGCCGGTTATGGGTTGGGCCGGGCAATTTGGCGGGGGCGAGTGCATCATCTCGACCGGGCGGCGGTGATTGTGAGTCTTGCAGCGCCGACGCTGACCGATCTGAGCGAGGCACAAGCCACAGTGCTGGCTGATTGGTTGCCGGCGGTGGCCGAGCAACACGGCCTGTCGTTGGCTGATATCGGTATGCTGATGACCGATGCTCGTGGGAAGCGCCGGGTGCTACCGTATTTGCCGCCGGCGCCGCCAGTTATTCCTGCTGATGGGTTCATTCTCGGCAGCGGCGTGCGCTCGCCCGAACAGGAGCTGTGGGTAGGTTTGGCGACGGTGACATGGCGGCAACGTGGCGGCCAATTGCGGCTCAACCAAGCCTTTTCGCTCCACTGGGGCAAGTTTGATCTCGGTGCGCCGCTGGCTCCCAATGAGCCGCCGCCGGTGGCGCTGGACGGTAAGACGTATAATTTTCAGGTCTTTGCTCGCGATACGATCTTTAATGAGGGGACGCAGTACGCTGCCGTGCAGAGTCTGGCCAATCTGCTGGGGCCAGACATCGGCGCAATTCCTGCCGGCGGGGTGAGCCGGGCCTTGATTGAGGCGAGCTATCGCAGTGCGTTGAAGGCGAGCGCGGCGCGCGCGCCGCTCGAGGGCAAGACCGAGTTTCGCGCCGATTGGCGCTTCCATTTTGTGGCGCTGCAAGCCAAACTTGGCCCGGCGCTGAGCGGGAATTACGTCACGGCTGACCGCACGTTTGCGTTGCAAGTCTTTGCTGGCGACACCCTCTATACGCCGATGAGCCAGCAATCCGGTTGTTTCTTTCTCAGCTTAACCGACCCGGCTAGCCCGCAGTATGCCCAACTGTGGGCCGAAACGTACAAAGTCGCCGGTGTTCCGTACAATCCTACCGATCCGTTTCACCAGCGGGCGTTGGCATTAAAGTTGGGCACGCCGCTGAGCGGGGTGGTGCGCGAGACGATCAATGGAACGGCCTGCGAGCTACAGGTCTTTGCGTATGATACGCTGTACCGCGGGCCAGATGGCGAGTTGCGCCGGATGAGCGAGCTGCCGCGTCCGGCTGAGGTACAGGCGTGGCAGCCGCGTCCGGTGTTGGCCCCGGCGCAACCGGCCCAGCCACCAGCGCCGCCCCCG